>DBDD01000021.1:0-129 GCA_002293365.1 Christensenella sp. UBA941
TCCTCCCTTCCTGCTTCACAACAACAAAAACAGAGGCATCCTTAACAAGGTGCCAAAACTTAGAAACGCCACTCGAAGGCTTGTCCGCCTGCAAATGACGTTTCAGGTGTGATTATGAAGCTGAAAAAT
>DBDD01000021.1:139-11991 GCA_002293365.1 Christensenella sp. UBA941
TGTGTATAAATTGTAGTGGCAACGGGCGCTACGGGAACCACAGGTATGACCGGAGCGACAGGAGTGACAGGCGTTACGGGCGTAAACGGAATGACTGGCGCTACCGGAATGACCGGAGCCACCGGGGCAACCGGAACGACAGGCGCTACAGGCGTAACCGGAATGACTGGCGCTACCGGCGCTACCGGCGTAACAGGCGCAACGGGTACAGGCGCAACAGGCGCGACCGGATTAAGAGGCGCGACCGGAGCGACGGGCGTGACAGGGGCGACGGGCACGGGCGCAGATTATAAATTCTCGGTGAACCCCGGTTATAACGCGGTAGGAGCGGCACAAACAATAAACGACAAGGAAGCGGTTTACCTCGCGACAAGAACGCCGGATAGGCTGAAGATTTCAATTGGATCGCAAGCCGCCGACCCGAAAAACAACGCTCCAACCGGCGCGGCCATTTATCTTGACGTCCCTCCGCTTATCTCGGCGCAGTACTATATTCCCGCCGGGAACGGAGGCGAATACAAGGACAAAACCAATCTTCCGTACTTTGGCGTTCACCAAGAGCCTACCGGCGACTCCAAAGGCGCAATTTCTATGGATGACCGTACGCTGGTGCTGAGAGACTCCGGAAACTATTTGGTAAACTTTAGCGTTGCTACAAACGGAACGACAGGAGTACCCAATTTACACGTAATAGTCACCGACGATACGGGTACCAAAGACTACAACTATATGAACTTCATGCCGCAAGGCATGACGAGCGGGTCGATGCTGCTGCCTATTAAGGGAACGGGAAGGGTGCAATTCCAGATACAGGGCGATAATGCGTCGATCAAAGTTCCAACGAACCCGCCGATGGGAGAACTATCGGTCGTGAAGATCGCTTAGCGGAAACTGTTTGCCCATGAAGCCATAGGCGCGGCTCGCATACGGCTATAGAAACGCGGGGAGCTTTTCAACAAAGGCTCCCCGTTTATATTGCGCTTCTTATGATGCTCTATAGAACGCAATAAGGCTTTTATGAATCGTTAATTTCCGACAAAGCGCTCATAGCCTCATGCAGCGCCGAGGATATACGCTCGCGCTCTTCCTTTGCCGGCGCGTTAGCATTGAATTCTACCGGCGCGCCTATTCGTAACGTGTGCGCCTTTTTGTTGGCATAAACGGGATAGAACAGCGGCTTTTCGCCGGTTTTGTCGAAATAAAGCTTGCCGAGCTGCGCAAAGCCTGTAAAAAATTCGCCTAGCTTACCGTGGGTATACTCGTTTTCCGTTAGCGCCGGATTTTCGGGAAATACCAATACGTTATCCCCTACCGTCATTGCGCTCACGGTATCGTGCAGCGTCTTCATTATGCCGCGGAGGTTAATGCGCGATACTACGATCGGTTCAAAAGAATTAAGCGCCCAGCGCGCCGGGATCGCAAGCACCGCGCAGACGGCCCTTTTGAGCTTTTGTGGCAAAGGGAGCTTGAACCCCAAAAGGATCTGATCCGCGACGAGCGCTTTATCGACCATTCGCTCGTCGATCCACGGGCGAAAATAAACGGGCAGATATATTACCGCTGCCATCGGGCCGTAAATATAGCCGTGATTGCATACAAATATCGATGGAAAGCGCGTACGGTCGATGTTTTGCGCGCCATAGACCTTGTTGCGCAAAAACGGGCGCAGAACGGCCATGATGATCTTAACGCCGAAGCGCACGCGGTATTTTTCGATAAGCAAAGCGCGAAGGCGCTCTTTTATAGGGCCGCTTTCAACCTTACCGGATTCGGCAAAGCTCATTAGGCGCTGCCTATTGGAGCGATCCAGCGGCTGCCGCAGCGCAAATCCGCACGCGATCAACATCAGCAGTATCGGTATAAACGTCATAAAAAAGCGAAACGCGGGCGTTATTGTAAATTCCGGCTCGACAGGCAGCACCATGCGCTCAAGTCCGAGCGTAACGACGGCGATGAGTACGGAGAGGATGAACGCGACGCCTTGCAGTACGATATTGTTGCGCCGAAGCTCCTTAGCGGTAAAGGATCGCTCCGTCAGCGCGGATATGAGCTCGAAGTCGTCCATATACAGATCGGCCACGCTGCGCGGCGCGGCGCTGCCAAAAGCCCAAAGCCCGGCCCAGACAAATGTCAATACGCCGAAGCCCTCCTGCGTTACGAACATATAGTACGAAAAGCACCAAATGAGCGCACCCATAATAAAAAGCCCGAGCCGCATCGTTTTTCCCAGGGCGCGCACCACGCGCATCGCGATAAGGTACAGCCCCACCATAGCCGCAAAGAAAGCGCCCAGCAGCAAATACAGCGTATAACCGCTCGCATAGAGCGAAAAGCTCAAATAAGCTACGAAGATTATTACGCCGATGTTCGAGGCTATATTGAAGAACAGCACCATGGACATGAATACGGAATAGGAAAAAGCGTCCTCCGGAGCGCGCAGCGATATTTCCACGCGCGAGAACAACGAAAAACGCTCAAGGCAAAAAAGAGCTCCCGCGAGTATGAAAAATACGCAGCAAGCCACAAGCGGCAAGCCGCTTAGATAGCCAGCGAGCAGCAAAATAAAAACGCCTGTAAATACAATTTGCAGAAATATCGAGGCCCAAAGCCGAACAGGTACGCGCGCCGGCATTATCATCATGAACAGATCCGACACGCTCGAGCGGAGCATGACAAAACCGCACAGGAGCAAAAGCGGCCCTAGCGTATACGCGCATACAACCGCGAGATACGCCGTGAACGCAAGCGTAAGCGCAAGCATCATCATGCGCAGCTTACGGTTTTTATTGGAGTTTACGAAGATCGAAAGCGCGACGCGGCTACAGATAAACAGCAAATACAGCATGCCGCCGCCGACTGGATTTTGGGCAAGCGAATGGCTCAGGAAGGCGCATAGGGCGAGTTGAACCGCCTCTGACGCCATGCTTATCGCGGCAAGGTCGATCGATGCGTTTTGTTCGGGCCGGTCATGCTGTTCCATACATGTATCTTATAATGTTTTAAAGTGCAATACAAGATATTCGACTAAATGAACACTTCAAGCTGAATATGTTCTCTAACAATATTATAAAGAGCAATATCATAAATGGTCTCAATTTCGTTTGTCGCGTGTTGTGCAATGGGGAAACTCAAAATCAAACGCAGATTGACAGTATAAATTTCCAAAGTTATAATAAGCGAATAGGAAATCTGGCAAAAGCCTTCCTTCGGGGCGCTTTTTGTCATAACTTTTTTAAGGATGGTAAGCTATGCCCGATTTAAATACGCTCCGCCACAGCGCCTCGCACATCATGGCCGAGGCCGTGAAGCGCCTGTATCCCGGCGCGAAGCTCGCGATTGGCCCCGCGATAGATACCGGCTTTTACTACGATTTCGACGCCGAGGCGCCGTTTTCGGAGGGCGATTTCGCCGCTATAGAGCAGGAAATCAAGAAAATCGTCAAGGAAAACAAGAAATTCGAGCGTTTCGAGCTCCCCCGCGAAGATGCTATAGCCTTCATGCGCGATAAGGGCGAACCGTATAAGGTCGAACTAATCGAAGATTTGCCCGAAGACGCCGTTATCTCCTTCTACAAACAGGGCGAGTTTGTCGACCTTTGCGCGGGCCCGCACGTCGACTTTACCGGCCGCTGCAAGCACATAAAGCTCCTGAGCGTTGCCGGCGCGTATTGGCGCGGCAGCGAACAAAATAAAATGCTCCAGCGCATCTACGGAACGTGCTTCCCGACTAAAGACGAGCTCGACGCGTATCTTTTCCGCATGGAAGAAGCGAAAAAGCGCGATCACCGCAAGCTAGGGCGCGAGTTAGATCTCTTTTCCCTGTGGGATGAGGGCCCCGGGTTCCCGTTCTTCCATCCGAAGGGGATGATTTTGCGTAATCTTCTCGAGGCTTTCTGGCGCGAACAACACACGAAGCGCGGCTATACCGAGGTAAAGACGCCGATAATCCTCAACAGCGAGCTTTGGCACCGCTCCGGACATTGGGATCATTATAAAGACAATATGTACTTCACCAAAATCGACGACGGCGACTACGTCGTCAAGCCTATGAACTGCCCCGGCGGCATGCTCATGTACAAACGCCGCTCCTGGAGCTACCGCGACCTACCGCTGCGCATGGGCGAGATGGGTCTTGTGCATAGACATGAACTTTCCGGGGCGCTGCACGGCCTTATGCGCGTGCGCTGCTTCACGCAGGACGACGCGCATATCTTCATGACGAAGGATCAGATCAAACAGGAAATCTTCGGCGTCATGGATAAGCTGGCGTTTTTCTACGATACGTTCGGCTTCAAGTATAAAATCGAGCTCTCCACCCGGCCCGAAAGCTCTATGGGCAGCGACGAAGACTGGGAAGTTGCGACGGGCGCTTTGCGCGCGGCCTTGGAAGAGCGCGGCCAGGAATACATAGTCAACGAGGGCGACGGCGCGTTTTACGGCCCGAAGATCGACTACCATCTTGAGGACGCCATAGGCCGCACATGGCAATGTGGGACGATTCAGCTCGACTTCCAGATGCCCGAGCGCTTCGAGCTATCGTACATCGGCCCGGACGGCGAAAAGCACCGCCCCATCATGATCCACACCGTCGCGTTCGGCTCCATCGAGCGCTTTATCGGCATACTTACGGAGCATTGCGCGGGCGCGTTCCCGATATGGCTCTCGCCGGTACAGGCAAAGGTGCTGACTATTACAGAGCGTTCAAATGAGCGGGCGGAAGAAATCGTAAAGCGGCTTTCCGAAATCGGCCTGCGCGCCGAGGCGGATACGCGTAACGAAAAGATCGGTTTCAAGATTCGCGAAGCACAATTGGAAAAGGTACCCTACATGCTCGTGTTGGGCGATAAGGAGGTCGAAGCCGGAACGGTCGCCGTGCGCACGCGCCAAGGGGATCAGGGCGTAAAGTCTCTGGCCGAATTCGAGGCTATGGCGCTTGCGGCGGTCGCGAATAAAGAGTAAAAGTCTTAATTCGTTCGTACAAATAGTTGTATTTGCGGTGAATGTGCGGTATATTAGTGGTGGAGATGATTTGAATGGCAAACAATACGACTTATAATATCCGCATCGATTCCCGCATTCGAAAGGAAGCCGACGAGCTTTTCAAAAGCATGGGCATGTCGCTTTCCTCTGCGATCAATTTATTTTTGACGCAGTCCGTTATCCAGCGGCGTCTTCCGATTAACGAGATTATCGCCGAACCGCTTGGCGAACCTCCCGCAGACGATGAATACCATTCCTTTGAAAGCTGGGAACAAGCCAAGGAGTGGTTGAATGCTGAAGCCTGAATTATCCAGCCAGTTCAAGCGGGACTATGGATTATTGATACGGCGGGGTTACGATCTCACAAAGCTCGAAGAAGTTATCTTGATTTTGCTGCAACAATCCCCACTCGAAGCACGGTATCGCGACCATCCTTTGCGGGGAAGATGGTACGGCTATCGAGGGTGCCATATTGCGAACGATTGGGTACTGGTATATAGGGTCGACGGTAACAGACTCAAGCTCATGCTCACGCGTACGGGAACGCATGTTGATGTTTACGGGCAGTAAACAATTCGATTAAAGACGAGCGCCATTCGCAAAATAGGCGCTTGCGGCGGCCGCGAATAAAGAGTAAGGATTTTTCCTTGCATTTACTGAATACCTATGGTACAATCGTTAGCGCTGTATGAGAATACGCGTTGTCCATAAACGAATTTGGAGGATGCCGATTTGGATTGGTTACGTATTACGATTAACGTCGTACTGATGATATGCGCTGTGGTGCTCATCGCCGTGGTGCTTATGCAAGACGCGAAGGGCGGCGGGATGACCGCTATTACCGGGCAAACCGGCGAATCTTTTTTCGGGAAAAACAAGAGCAAGTCGCTCCAGGGGCGCTTGCAGCGTTTGACGCAGATCTTCATGGCGGTTATAGCCGTGTTGTCGATCGTGCTGGCGATTATGTCCAAGGGTATCGCCTAAGCGTTTCCGATGCTTTTTAGGCGGCGCGTCCGGCTTGGCCGGGTGCGCCGTTTTTGAGTTAAATGAATTATTTCCCGCTGCGAAAAAGTGATATAATATTCATTGTTTGAATACGCGGTTTTACCGGACGCGTCCCTGGAAATAACAAAATATATCGGGCGGCAAGCGGACGCCGCCATTCCCGCCTGCGCGCCTTCGGGGCAGCTCATCAGCAGTATCGCGAGAAGCGCGTTTAAGTCGTGCGATTATATACAGTCCGTTATTATGCCGGACACGATAAAAAAGCTCGATCAGGAAGCGTTCCGCGGCTGTAGGGCATTAAGAAGCGTACGGTTGTCCAAGCAATTACTTAGTCGTGCCGGCCCAATATTCCGGAATAGCCGTGACGGGTATTGTAGGAGCCTTTTCAATTGCAATAATACTGTAATCCATACTCCAGCCGGCTCATTTGCCGAACGGTATGCTATAAAAACGGGTATAAAATACCAAAGCTATACACCGGCGGATTGGGAAAGCATGATGGATAATTATTATCGCGCGCCTATGCGGCAAATATAGAAAAATGGAGTATACTAGGAATCAATACGCACACTAAACAAATGATAAGAGCTGATGATATGGCCAAGGAAAAGGCGCTGCGCGGCGTAATAAAGCGCTCGGAGCGCGGGTTCGCGCTATTTATGCCCGACGACGGCGCGCCAAGCCTGTTCATTCCGAAGGAGGCGCTATCTAGCGCGCAAAACGGCGATAAGGCGCTCGTTAGAAAAACGGGGGAACGACGCTCTCGCGGCGGCGGCAGTTACGATTGCGGCGCGGTCGTACGCGTACTCGAACGGGCAAATAAGCGCATCGTTGGCTATCTCAATCGCCGGGAGCGCCAGAGTGAATTGACGTTTATCCCATCCGACAAGCGCGTCTGCGGCCCGCTTACGATCCCAAAAAAGCACCAGAACGGCGCTAAAGCCACGGACGCGGCCATCGTCGAAATGGCGGACTACGAAAAACATACCGGAAAAGTCGTTGAAGTGCTTCCCCCGGACAGCGATATCGAGGCTATGGCCATTATGTACCAATACGGCGTTACGGCGGAATTCCCCGGACACGTCGCATCAAAGGCCGCTCGCCTGCCGCAGGCTGTATCAAGAGCCGAGGCGCTCCGGAGGGAAGATCTTAGAAACCGAGTGATCGTCACTATAGACGGCGCGGATGCAAAGGATCTGGACGACGCCGTTTCGCTCGAAGCCTTGGGCGGCGGGCGCATGCTTCTAGGCGTGCATATCGCGGACGTAAGCCACTACGTAACCGAGGGCTCGGCCTTTGATATCGAAGCGCTCTCGCGCGCGACGAGCGTATATTTCCCAGATTACGTCGCGCCTATGCTGCCCAAAGAGCTATCAAACGGCGTCTGCTCGCTACACGGCGGCGTAGACAGGCTAACGCTGACCTGTTTTATGGAAATCGACCGGAGTGGCGTCGTCGTGGACTACCGCTTTGCTGAAACGCTGATCAATACGTCCGCGCGGCTTACATACGACGCCGTATCGGCGTTCCTAGAGGCGAAGAAGGGCGCGGGCATAACCAAGCCAATTGGAAAGCTCCTGAAGGACATGGAGCGTCTCGCTGCCCTCTTGCGCGGCAAGCGCATACAGGAAGGCAGCATCGACTTCGTTACGGCGGATACGTATGTCGAAATGGAGAATGGCGTGCCCGTTAAAATCGAGCGCGCGCAATACGGGGTCGCAAACGGTATCATCGAGGAGTTCATGCTGCTTTGCAACCAAACCGTCGCGAAGCATATGGCAAAGCTTCATCTTCCTTGCCTCTACCGCGTACATGAAACGCCCGACGAGAGCAAACTAGCCGACTTCTTCGAATTCATGCAGTCCGTCGGGCTAACGATGAGAAAGGCCGGTTCCCTCTCCCCCAGGCTCTTTCAGGAAGCGCTCGAAAGGGCCAGAAATACGCCGGAGGAGCTTACCGTCAATAAGCAGCTGCTACGCCTGATGAAGAAGGCGCGCTACAGCGAAGAGAATCTAGGGCATTTCGGCCTCTCATTCTCGCATTACGCGCATTTTACGTCGCCGATACGCCGCTATCCCGACTTATTGGTACACCGCGTATTAAAGCTTTGGATGCACGGACAAGTCGGCGAGCGCCTCGAAAAGTTGCGAGCGAAAATGCCGTCCTTCGCGTATAAATGCAGCGAGCGCGAAAAGAACGCCGAAGACGCCGAGCGCGCGATGCTCGCCCTACGCAAGTGCCAATACATGCGCTCGCGTATCGGCGAAACTTTCGAAGGGCGCGTATCGGGCTTCTCGAACTCCGGTGTATTTGTGGAGCTGCCCGATTCAGTAGAGGGTATAATTCCGTTCGCGTCGATTGAAAGCGACTACTTCGAGTACAATGCGAAGCGAGTTCATGCTAAAGGCGAGCGATCTGGCCGAGTGATACGCCTAGGCGACGCGGCGGAGGTCGTCGTCGTCGCCGTCGACATCTCCGCTCGGCGCGTGGAGTTCGCCTATCCGGGAGGCGACCGCAGGCCAAGGGGGTTAAAGCGGCCAAAGAACGTCAAAATCGCCCCTGAAAAAGCGCCTGTCAAGAAAAAGCGGCGTTCGAGATATTAACAATTCATATTGGAATGCAACTCTATATATGCTATTATTATTAGACTAATATAGGCAATTTGGAGGTTTTTATGTCTAAACATAAGAAGAAAACCAAGATAATAATCTCGATAGCCGTCACACTGTTCATAACGTTTGTCGTTGTGCCTATTATCGTCGCCATATATATCGACCAATCCACCTTTGAAATGAGGTTCGAATCGAATCCCAACACCATGCAGCGTGTCGAAGACTTCGAGGGGCTTAGCCGCGAGCGGCATACGTTCGCCTCGAACAAAGGGCAAACGCTGGTAGGCTACAAGTACTTTAAAGAAAACGGCGGGAATAAAGGCCTTATCGTCATGGCGCACGGCTTCGGCGGCGGCGGCCACGCGAGCTACATGGACTTCGCGGATTTTTTCACGGATAACGGCTATACCGTCTTCGCGTACGACGCAACGGGCAACGACGAATCGGGCGGCGACGCCGTGGGCGGCTTTCCGCAAGGCATAATCGACCTCGACCGCGCGCTGGCGTATGTTAAGGGCCGCCCCGAATTCGACGGCTTGCCCATCATGCTATTCGGGCATAGCTGGGGCGCATACTCGGCGGGCAGCGTATTGAGCATCCATCCGGACGTCAAGGCCGCCGTCCTGGCCGCGGGATTCAACAAATCCATCGACCTTATGCGCGAGGTCGGCCATCAAATGGCGGGCATAGGCAGCGATATCGCCATGCCCATGTTCTCGCTGCTCGAAACGCTCGAATTCGGGAAATACGCTTCATACAGCTGCATGGACGGCTTCGAGGCCTCCAACGCGGGCGTGATGATAATCCACAGCGTCGACGACGACGTCGTTTCGTTTGAAAACCACTACATGAGATATTTCGAGAAATATCAGAACGACCCGCGCTTTGTCTTCGAACGATATGAAGACAGAGGGCATAACGATCTTTTTAAATCAAACGACGACCTGATGAAACAGATCGTCGAATTCTACAACGCATACGCTAATTAGAACAACGCGCTTCCGCAGTATTTATTATTCCCGCCCGGCCTCCGGCAACTTCGAAAATACGACGCGGGAATACGCCGCTATACCGAACGATACAAGCGCCGCGCCCAAAACGACAATCCAGGGCGAGAACGCGAAATATTCAAACAAAAGGCCATACATGGACTGGCCTATGGGCTGTGCGCACAGATTAACCATCATGATCAGGGCTATGACCTTGCCCACGAGGCGGCCCGGCGTGGCCGACTGAACAAAGGCCAGCATCTGGATGTTACATATCATGGCGCACGCCATTGTCAACGCCGACATTGCTGTTAAGACGAGGTAGCTTATGAACGGCGCATTGAAAAGCAGCGCGAGTCCCATCGGTACGACGCATATAGCGCAAATCAATAGCAGTAGATAGGCGCGGCGCAGCTGCAATCTTTTGCCCAGCGCTCCGGCCAGTACTCCGCCTAAAAGCCCTCCGGCCATCATTACGCCCTGACTGACGCCGTACAGCTCGCTGCTCATTTCAAGATACCCGGTAATCAATACAGGCATCCCCACCATTAATAGCGTACTCATAAAAAGATTGATACAAAACGTAAGCGTAAGAATCTTTCCCATGATAGGATAATCCTTGACAATAAATCTGGCGCTCTCCTTCAAGTCGCCCTTTACCAACGACCATATGCTCTTATCCCTCGGGCGCTTTTCGAATGGAATCTTGATAAACAGCTCGATAATAGCCGAAAGGGCAAAGCAAGCGCAGCTGACAGCCAGAATAGGCCATAGACCGAACTGGCCGAACAATACGCCACCGACTACCGGGCCCAAAAGCCCTGCCAGCGATTGTACAAGATTGACCACGGCGTTTGCGGGCATAAGCAGATCGCCGCTTGCGAGCAGCGGCATGCTTGCCTGTACCGCCGGTGAGTAGGCCCCTTGTATGCCGTACAGCAGCATAAGCATCATTACCACGAGCGGTACGATGGACACTATGCCCGTCAATAGCATGAACGCCGCGATAATTACGGCTGTGATGGTATCCAGCACGACCATAATGCGCTGCTTGTTTACGCGGTCGGCTATAATGCCTCCGATAGGCGACATTATGAGCATAGGAATAAACGCGCTGGCCGAAACGAACCCGAACAGCGCCGCAGAGCCGCTTTGCTGCAAAATAAACAAAGGCAAAGCAAACCTCAGGATATTATTGCCAAACAGCGAGATAATCTGCCCTATTACGACAAGGGTAAAGTCCTTATTCCAAAGCCTTGCGGCGCTTTTGCTCTTAATTCTTACGCTCTCCATTTGTCTCTCCTTCATATAAATATCCATGTATTAATAATCTATTCTCTAAAATAGCCCACTTCGTCGTAGAATTCCGTAAGCCGCTCTATAGCTTCGTCGCTTAGAACATCCACGCCGGCGCCTTTCATCAGCGCTTGCAGAGCCTCCAAACGCCGCTTCGTTTGCTCCTTATTCCTATTGAATAGAATAGGTTTAGACCAAATGCTCACTAGTAGCATAAAGATTTCAGCGTATTCGAGAGGATAGTCCGTCTGGATGGAGCCGTCCTCGATACCAGCGCGAAACAGCGCGGCTATCTCCGGCGCATCTTCCATAACACAGCTTTTCAAGCCTGCGGCGATGAACTGCGGATCTTTCATCTGGGAAGAAAGCATATCCGACATGGAGCCGTCGTAGATGACCGTACTGCCAGTAAAATGAAGCGCTAGCATTTTCCTGGCTTTATCTTTGGCATTGGCGCCGCGCGTGTTCTCCATCAAGCGATACATCAGTGCCCTTTCTCGATCGGCCTTCGCGGCTATAATAGCCTCCAATATCTCCTCTTTGGATTTAAAATGGTGATAGATAGCCCCTTTTGAGAGCTGCAGCTCGTCGATAATGTTCTGAATCGTCGTCTTATCGTAGCCCCGCTCGATAAAAAGCCTTTCCGACACAGCAAGAATCTTTTCTACGGTTTGTTCCGGATGTTTATTGCGCGCCATAACAACTTCTCCCTCCCCGTACATACCAACCGTCGGTTTGTATTTGAAGTTTATCATGCTCTGATTTGACTGTCAAGAGATTATTTAATTATAATGGTATATACTGTAACCATATACTGTAATTATGCTCGATGGTTTTACACTATTGACAAAAGCGGAAGCTTGCCGTTATAATTGAGCACGTCGCATATCAAAGCGTAGTGATACGTTTTCGAAAACCCACAATGCGGTCATGGCGGAACTGGCAGACGCGTACGTTTGAGGGGCGTATGG
>DBDD01000021.1:12006-12144 GCA_002293365.1 Christensenella sp. UBA941
AATTTTGTCGTGGCCTTAACACAGTGCGCCCGGCATGGGCGAAATCTATAGGGTTAAAGTCCCGAACACGGCCGGCAGCGGCAAGTGTTAGCCAATGCCAAGGGTGTCCGCCGCGAGGCGGAATCTGAAGGAAGGCGG
>DBDD01000021.1:12152-13290 GCA_002293365.1 Christensenella sp. UBA941
CTGCTCCGACGAACAGAAATCATATCAGGCAGGGCGTGGGGGTAAGACTGCTGTTGAAGTCGAAGCCCGATAGCTGCACGGAACCACGCAATGTAAATATGGCGGAGATAAGAGTGGAAGATTTCGTTCTTACCCGGGGAGGTCTCACGGACGTGTGAAGCGACAAAGATCGCAAGTGCGGAGTAAAGCTCGCCGTGAGAAGTCAGCAGAGGCCATAGTAGCGCCCAAGGGCGTGAAGGGCCGAACCGGAAGAGATGGGAGTAAATGAATGATACCTGAGCTCAGGAATTAAGGCAGAAAACCGAAATGGGCTTACGTCAAAAGGATAGCGCGGAACGTGAAAGATATGATGGAGCGCCGAATCTGGGGGATGGATATCTGAAAACAACGCCATCAATGCTTTGGCCTAGAAGTCATAGCATAAATTCCGGAACCGCCGTGTACCGAACGGTACGCACGGTGGTGTGGGAGGTCGGCTGGCCAAATAATGGCCAGCCTCCTACCCGATTTTTCCTGATTTTACCGCTTATGCTCAATTAGCGACACACGGCTCCGTCGCTATCGGCGGCCTCGCCGCGAAGCACGGATGCTTCCAAGCGATCTCCACCTTATGATCAGGATGGACTAAAACCTTGTCGATCAGCAGTTCGACCGCAGCCCGCGATAGAACATTATCCGTCAGCGCCAGCCGCGCCGCATTTATGGTTTCCGCGTCAGGCACGTTCTTTTGGGCGTCACTGCGTATGGCGTCATAGACCTGACGGGCTTTTTCAATTTCCGAATCTACAACACGCTTGCGAATCTGGTATTCCTTACGGTCGATATCGCCCGAAACAAAGGCTTCGTAAAGCCGCCGTTTTTCTTCCTCAAGCTTCGCAAGCCGACCGGCGTATTCGCTTTCCGCAGGAGATTGCAACGATAACGCATCGCCAGGCTTCGCATAAGCATCTAAAACCACGCTTGCTTGGGCGCGTATGTTCTCCAACACAGCAGCCTCGAGCTCATCGGTGCGGACACGCATCATATGACACGCGGCATTCGAAGCGGCGCGTGTAAAGCCGCAACGAAAGGCGGCGTTTCGCGTAAGAACCAGCGACAGGATATGGCCGCAGTGCCCGCATACGGCCTTGCCGCTCAG
>DBDD01000021.1:13485-13608 GCA_002293365.1 Christensenella sp. UBA941
ATGACGCAACTGCACCAAACGCAGGAAAACTCCGGGGCTTTTGTTCGCGCGCGGTTGTCGCCCTTTATATGCGCGGGAGTCTCGCGGCCTTCTTTGTAAAGCTGCCGTTTTACAGCCGCAAGG
>DBDD01000167.1 GCA_002293365.1 Christensenella sp. UBA941
GGCGATATCTCCGAGCCGGTTTCACAGGCGACGCTGCGCATAGTCAAGGTCTTCTGGGGGCTGTCCGCCTCGCTCGCCTACCGCCGGCATTTCCCGGCTATAGATTGGCTCCAGAGCTATTCGCTGTATACGGATAGACTAGCGGAATGGAACGAGAAGAACGCCGGGGCAAACTGGAACGCGATGGTCGCCAAAGCTATGGCTATATTGCAGGAAGAGTCCGAATTGGAAGAAATCGTACGCCTCGTGGGCGTGGACGCGCTCTCCCCGAAGGACCGGCTGACTATGGAGGCCGCGCGGAGCCTGCGCGAGGACTATTTGCACCAGAACGCGTTCCACGAAATAGACACCTACGCTTCGCTTAAAAAGCAGCACGGCATGCTGAAGATAATATTGGAATACTACGACCAGGGCCAGGCCGCGCTACTCGGCGACGTCGAATTTAGTAAGCTCGACGCGCTGCCGGTGCGTGAAACTATAGGCCGCCTGAAATACATCCCGGAAGAAGACGTGGACGCGCGTTTCGCGGAATGCTCGGCGCAGCTTCAAAGCGAAATCCGCGATTTGCAGGGAGGGCTAAACGATGCGTAAGGAATACCGCACGATTCGCGAAGTGGTCGGCCCGCTGATGCTCGTCGAGCAGGTCGAAGGCGTTAAATACTACGAGCTCGTCGAGATCGAGCAAAAGGACGGCACTATAAGGGCCGGGCGCGTTTTGGAGGTCAACGGCGACAAGGCTCTCGTACAGCTGTTCGAGGGCTCGCAAGGGCTGCAAATCAGTACGTCCAAGGCGCGCTTCCTCGGNNGACGGCATGGGCCGCCCGAAGGATAACGGGCCGAAGCTCATCCCCGACAAGCGCCTCGACATCAACGGAGAGCCGCTTAATCCCGCCGCGCGCGACTACCCTTCCGAGTTCATCCAGACGGGCATTTCGGCTATAGACGGGCTGAATACGCTCGTGCGAGGGCAAAAGCTGCCCGTGTTCTCCGGCAGCGGCCTTCCGCATGCGCAATTGGCGGCGCAAATCGCCCGTCAGGCGCGGGTGCGCGGCAAGGACGAACAGTTCGCCGTCGTGTTTGCCGCCGTCGGCATAACGTTTGAAGAAGCGGACTTCTTCATATCGGACTTCCGGCGCACGGGTGCTATCGAACGGGCCGTCTTGTTCATCAACTTGGCGAACGACCCGGCCATCGAGCGCATAGCGACGCCGCGCATGGCCATCACCGCCGCCGAATATCTGGCGTACGAAAAGAACATGCACGTGCTGGTCATCATCACGGACCTGACGAACTACGCCGAGGCGCTGCGCGAGGTTTCCGCCGCACGTAAAGAGGTTCCGGGTCGCCGCGGCTATCCGGGCTACCTCTATACGGACTTGGCGACGATGTACGAGCGCGCGGGGCGCATAAAGGGCAAGACGGGCTCGATAACGCAGATTCCTATCCTGACGATGCCCGAAGACGACAAGACGCATCCTATTCCAGACCTCACAGGCTATATAACGGAGGGTCAGATCATACTGGCGCGCGAACTGCACCGCAAGGGCCTGACGCCGCCCGTGGACGTCCTGCCGTCGCTCTCGCGCTTGAAGGATAAGGGCATCGGCGCTGGGAAAACCCGCGAGGATCACGCCGACACGATGAACCAGCTGTTTTCCGCCTACGCGCGCGGCAAGGACGCGAAAGAATTGGCCGTTATTCTCGGCGACGCGGCGCTCTCGGATACGGATAAGCTCTACGCGAAGTTCGCGGACGAATTCGAAAAGCAGTACGTCTCACAAGGCTACGAGACGAACCGCTCGATTGAGGAAACGCTGGAGCTGGGCTGGCAATTGCTGAAGATTCTGCCGAAGTCGGAGCTAAAGCGTATTCGGGACGCGTATATAGAGAAGTATTATCCGCAGGAGTAGGATATAACGATCGTTGTAGGGGCGAACTGTGTTCGCCCGTGACCCCAGTAGGGACGCGATATATCGCGTCCGCGACCCAAAAGGCCGACAATCATTTGTAGGGGCGATTCGTAATCGCCCGGGAAGAAGCGCGTGCGTTTGCCCTAGGCGGCGGGCGAACACAGTTCGCCCCTACAGGTGTTCGATAAAACCAACGTTTTGGGGTCTATGTGTAAGGCGGACGCGCAATGTGCGCCCCTACAAGAATAGAAAATTAAGCGGAGGCAGGTGCCAACATGGCGCAACTACGCGTAAACCCGACCCGCATGGAGCTAACCAGGCTCAAGCGCCGCCTAAAAACGGCTGTGCGCGGGCATAAACTCCTTAAAGACAAGCGCGACGAGATGGTGCGCCGCTTCATGCTGTACGTCCGGCGCAACAAAGAGCTACGCGAGGAAGTAGAAAAGCTCCTGGCCGAGGCGCTGGGCAGCTTCGTTTTGGCCCGCGCGGTCATGAGCGAAGGGGCCGTGGAGGAGGCGCTCATGTATCCGGCGCGCCGCGCTGAAATCGAAGTGAGCAAGCGCAACATCATGTCCATAAACGTCCCCGTCGTTACGATGGCGAAGGACGAAAGCGCCTCGCAGTACCCCTACGGCTACGTCTCCACGAGCGGCGAATTGGATACGGCGATTGTGGCTCTTGCCGACGTGTTGCCGAAGATGATCGAGCTGGCTGAGGCCGAGAAAACCTGCAACATGCTCGCGGACGAGATCGAGAAGACGCGCCGCCGCGTAAACGCGCTGGANNAGGAGACGATCCGCTATATTACGATGAAGCTCGACGAAAACGAGCGCGGGAATCTTTCGCGATTGATGAAGATGAAGAGCATATTGGAGGAGAGGGCGTAGAATATTATAATTAGTGATGCCGGTGGGGCTTCGCCCCACCGGCATCATCGATTATATAAGGAGCGAACCGGCAATGGCGCACAATCACGAACACGGCCATACCCATGGCCACGCCCACGCACACGGCCACGCGCACTCTCACGGCGGCGGCAATATCGGCACGGCGTTCTTTTTGAACCTAGCTTTTACCGTAATCGAGCTGATCGGCGGGCTTTTTACGAACAGCGTCGCCATCATATCCGACGCCGTACACGACTTCGGCGACAGCCTGTCGCTCGGGCTCGCGTGGTACTTCCATAGGCTTTCCAAAAAAGGCAGCACGCCGCAATATACCTACGGCTATAAGCGTTTCGCCCTATTGGGCGCGATTATTAACTCCATCGTGCTGGTCTTGGGGAGCGCTTATATATTGGCCGAGGCCGTGCCGCGCGTTTTCGCGCCGCAAGAAACCAACGCGGACGGCATGCTGATTTTGGCTATAATCGGCATGATAGTCAACGGCATCGCCGCTTTGCGTACGCGTAAAGCGAGCTCCATCAACGAGCGGGTCGTATCGCTGCACCTGTTGGAGGACGTTTTGGGCTGGGCGGCCGTGTTTATCGGCTCGATCATCATGCGCTTTACGGGTTTGACCATTATCGATCCGATACTTTCCGTTGTTATCGCGGGTTTCGTACTGTTCAACGTTATCAAGAATATCCGGGCTATTCTGCCGATTCTCTTGCAAGGCGTTCCCGGCGAAATCGACAGGGAGCGCATTATCGGGGAAATCGCCGGGATAGAGGGCGTTTCGGGCGTTCACGACCTGCACATATGGTCCTTGGACGAGGCTTACAACGTACTAACGGCGCACGTCGCGCTTTCTAAGGCGCTGCCGCCGGAGGACGCCGCGGCGCTAAAGGCCCAAATTCGGGGCATTTTGGGGGACGAAAGCATCCAGCACGCCACGATAGAGCTTGAAGCGCCGGGCGAGGATTGCATGTTTATGGATTGCGTCTAAAAACGCCTGCGGGCGGAACCACCCCGGCGCTTCGCGCCACCCCTCCATAGAGGGGAATTATCGCCTGCGGGCGGGATACAGAAGAATTATTCGTTCAAACCTGCAAATAATATCTGAAAAGTTAAGGAGTGACGGAAAATGCAGCTGGGTATTATAGTCGGATCGCTTCGGCGGGAGAGCTTTTCGCGCAAAATCGCGGAAAACGTGGCGCGGCTGCTGCCAAAAGGCGTAGAGGCGGAGTTTATCGATATCGATTTGCCCATGTACAACCAAGACATGGACGACGGGGGCGCGCCGCCCGAAAGCTGGACGGCGTTCCGGGCGAAAATCCAGAGCTGCGGGGCGTTTCTTTTCGTTACGCCGGAATACAACCGGACAATTCCGCCCGTCATCAAAAACGCGCTGGATATCGGCTCAAGGCCGTACGGAAAAAACGTTTGGGGAGGCAAAAAGGGCGCGGTTATCAGCGTTTCGCCGGGAGCTATAGGCGGATTCGGCGCGAATCACGCGCTGCGCCAGGCCGTTGTATTCCTGGATATCGTCATGTTGCAGCAGCCCGAGATGTATATTGGCGGCGTTTCGAAGCTTTTGGACAAGAATGGCCGCGTAAACGACGGCACGGAAGCGTTTTTGAAGCAATTTGCGGCTAGATTTGGGGAGTTTTTGGGCGTCTAGCAGCAGCGCGGTATGATTTTTGACGGGTTTTTAGCGGGTTTTTCGTGATTTTAAAGCGGTTTTAAGCGATTTTAAGCGATTTTAAGCGGTTTTAAAGCGGTTTTAAGCGGTTTTAAGCGGTTTTAAAGCGGTTTTAAGCGGGTTGTAAGCGGGTTTAAAGCGGTTTGGACGGGTTTTTATGCTATTTGAACGCGTAAAATAGGAATTAGGAATCAGGAATCAGGAATTAGAAATTAGGAATTAGGAATTAGGAATTAGAAATTAGGAATTAGGAATAGGCTAACGCGATAAAATAATTATAANNAGGAATTAGTTCGCCTGCGGGCGGAACCACCTCGTCCATATATATCACATTTTTTGAGCCCTTTCGCGATTTTCGCGGAGGGCTTTTTACATTGCTATATTTTAGATGTAAGCAATATTATTAAATAAGCGGGAATACGCGAGCGGAATACAAAAATGTTACAAAACTGTGACAAAAATGCGGAGGCGTTTACTTGAATTTAAAAGGGAAGCGCGTATAATAATCATGTGGAGAAGTCTATTTTTTGCTGGAAGCTATAAATAGATTTAAGGACAAATATGAGCGTAAACGCTTGAATATCTAAAATACGCCAACATAACGCGCCAGCGCTCATATCGGAAAATTATTTATTAAAGAGGAAATAATTAAGCGATCCAGTTTAATGAGGGGTGTGCGTTATGAGTATTGGTAAACGGTGGCTAGCGATAGTAATCGTCATAATGATG
>DBDD01000053.1 GCA_002293365.1 Christensenella sp. UBA941
ATACGAACATGGCGAGCGCCAGCGCAAAGATTAATACCTTTTTCATTTAATGCTTCCTCCTCGAATTTGTTTATAATAGCCCGGCGACGACCGGGAATACCACATCATGTGCCCGTACACACTTTTAATGCCGAGGGATAGCGTTCAGACCGTTGATAATAATTCATATGCGGCGCTTGATAATTATAAAAGCAAATACACTGTGTTCTTATAAATATTACCACTTAATAATAATCCTCATATGCTATAATTGTCAATACCCTTATCCCTAAAAATCAATCAATGGGACTTGCGCCATTATTTTTCCCCGCTCCAGGGCATTTTCGCTCCCAACGATAGAATCCGGGCATGATTTGTATGTCTTTACTAGAAATACAAAATACGCTATAATCTGACGTGTAATGTGTATCACCGCGATGGGCTCGGGCACACAAATATATATGACAGGTGAATCGTATGCCGACAATAAAAGAAATCGCGCTGCTCGCGGGCGTTTCGCGGGGAACCGTGGACAGGGTACTTAACAACCGGGGTTCGGTCGATCCTAAAAAGGCCAAAAAGGTCTTGGAAATCGCCCGCGCGCTGGAGTACACCCCCAATATTGCCGGCAAAACGCTCGCCGCAAAAAAAAAGCAGCTGAAATTCGGATATATCCTATTCGGCAGCACTTCGAGCAATCCCTTCTTTGAAGACGTCGTCCGCGCGATCAAAAACCGCGCGGACGAATTAGCCGAAGTCGGCGTAACTGTCGACGTCCGCTTCACAACTATCGACAAACCCGAAGCGCAAGCCGCGTGTATCGACGAGCTGGTTGCCGGCGGGGTCGACGGGCTTGTGATTACGCCGATCAATCACCCGCTTGTCGCCGACAAGCTCCGGGAGCTTTCGGGCTCCGGCTTTCCCGTCGTCACGGCCAATACGGATGTTCCCGGCTGTGGGCGTATTGCGTATGTCGGCAGCGACTACTACAAGAGCGGCGAGACGGCGGCGGGGATGATGAACCTGATAACCGGCGGAAGCGCCAATATCGGCGTTGTCATCGGCTCGCCCCTCGTGCTTTGCCATTCGGAGCGGCTGTCCGGATTTACCAATTATATCGAGAAAGTCTTCACAGGGCTTAAGATCCTTGCCAAGGCCGTAAACAACGACGACGATATCGACAGCTTCAGAGTAACGAGGGACATGCTGATCCGTTTTCCCGAAATAGACTCGCTGCTCCTCGCGGCGGCCGGCGTGCTGGGCGCTTGTAGGGCCGTAAAGGATTTGGGGCTCGACGGAAAGCTCGCTATCGTATGCTACGACGTCGTACCGACGACCTGCGACCTGATACGCGAGGGCGTAATCTCCGCGGCGCTCGGACAGCAGCCGGCGCTTCAGGGCGCGAAGCCTCTGGACTTGCTCTTTGACTACCTGGGCATGGGCGTCACGCCCGAGAAGGAGTTTTATTATACCGAGACGGAGATTAAAATCAGGGAGAATCTGTAGGGACACGATATATCGTGTCCGTGATCCCAAATCGGCGCTTTTGAATATCCCGGACGCCATATATGGCGTCCCTACAGGTATTTTAAAGGACGGGCATGGAAGCCCGTCCATAAGAAATAATCAGGTACTTACTTCTTCACAACAGCCCGGCGCATCATCAGCCAGCTAAGCAGCGCGAACAGCGCCGCCGCGCCGATGATTATCAAGTAGCCGCCAACCGACTGCGAAGATATCAGGCGCAGTATCTGTGCTAGGAGGCTCCCGATAGCTTTCATAATTACGCCGCCCGTCACGTTGCCGTCAAACATCGGCAAAAGTATCATGAAGAATACCGGAACGCCCGCGCCGACGAGAATCTTGCCTGTCCTGTTCAGCCTGAAGAACAGTATCGTTAAACAGTAACCCAGCGTAAGCATTGTGAAGGCGTAAAGCAAATACATACCGAAAGCTTGCATGCTGCTATTCGCCGCCCCAATCAGGTTTAGCCCTGTGGTAGAGGTAAATATGAACGCGAAGACGTAGCCCAGCACATAGTCCACAACAGTCATGAATACCGCAAGCACTGCGAAAGCCAGCAGCCGCGACAAGAACAGCGTCCTGCGGGACATGCCCGATTGCAGCGCGAAAAGGAAGTTCTCCTTAAAGGCGCACAAGCCCGAAATGAACAGGAAGACCGCCGTTGCGCCGGTAAAAGACAAGGTTTCTACATCGCTGCTGACATCGATATTCGCGCCTCTGCCCCAGTCCGCAAACAGGCCAAGACTCACGCCGATTAATATCGACATCGCGACGATAACGATATAGTAGACCATCACAGAGGTTTTATGATCGAATAATTGATAGCGGAATGCCGCGTTGAGTTTCATAATTTATTCCCCCTAGTTCGTAAGCTGTACGAACAGCTTTTGCAGGTCCATCTTGGTAATTTCGACGCCTTCCGGCGCGGCTTCCGGCGCTCCGAGTATATACGCGGATTTCAGCCCGCCCAGCGCGTCCTGGCCTATCACTCTCTTGCCTGCGGCGAACGCGTCCACAGCCGCCGCCGGGCCCGAAGCCGTATAGCCCTTTTGGAGCAGCTCCTCCGTAGGCTCGTCGTATAAAAGCTTGCCGTCCTTGATGATTACAACTTGCTCGACAAGGCCCGAAACTTCCTCCACCAAATGCGTCGACAGCACGGCCGTAAACGGGTTCTCGCTATACTTTTCCAGCAATACGCGGTAGAACAGGTCGCGATGGTTCGCGTCGAGCCCCAATACGGGTTCGTCCAATAGGACATACGGCGCGTTTGTCGCGAGAGCCGTTATCAGCTTAAAGATCGAGGCGTAGCCCGTCGAAAGCGATTTGGTCGCTTTATTCACGTTCAGATTGAACCTTTCCGCAAGCTTCAGCGCGTACGCTTCGTCGAAACCCGGATAGAATTGCTTCGTCCAGCGAAACGCGTCCTTCACCTTCATCTTTTCCGGATATAACATAGGCTCGCTCATCATGTATATCTTGCCGAGCGCTCCGTCATTTTCTAAAATGAGCTGACCGTCTAGCGTAATGCTTCCCCCGTCCATGAATATTCGCCCTGTTATCGCGTTCAAAAGCGTCGTTTTGCCCGCGCCGTTCCTTCCCAAAAGGCCGTAAATCTTGTTGGGCGCGAACGTGACGCTGAAACCTTGCAGCGCTTGCGTCTGCCCGTAGTTCTTTGAAACGTTATTTATCTCGATGCTCATTGCTCGTATCCCCTCTTGATCAGCTCCGTCAATTCGTCCAGCGTGATGCCCAAGCGCTTGGCCTCCGCGATAAAATTCGCCAGGAATTCGCTCGCAAAGCCTTCTCTGCGCTTTTCCAAAACCTTTTTCGCCGCTCCGCCCGATACAAACATTCCAATCCCTCTCTTTTTATAAACGATACCCCCATCCACCAGCATGTTAATGCCGCGCAGAGCCGTCCCTGGGTTTATCTTGTACATGACGGC
>DBDD01000316.1 GCA_002293365.1 Christensenella sp. UBA941
TTCGCCGCGGGCTTGGGCAAAAGCGATATAAAGACGCAGCTTTCTGGTATCGCTTTGGCGACGGAGCGCCTCCGGCCGCTTTTGGCGCGCGCAAAGGCGCAGTCCGAAAGCCGGGGCAAGGTCGCCCGTGCGCTTGGCGTACTCGGAGCGCTTGCTATATTTATCCTTATGATGTAGCCGCACGCGCGGCAGGCGTGTTCGCGCATAGCGACCACGAATTACAAGCTAATTCGCCCGAATTCGATAAACCGCTTTGAAGCAATAGGATAGGAGAAGAAGACAATGAATGTTGACCTTATTTTTAGAATCGCTGGCCTGGGCATCCTTGTGGCTGTGATAAGCCAGCTGTTAAAGCAGACCGGGCGCGACGAGATCGCGACGATCACGGCTATCGCGGGGCTGGTAATCGCGCTGCTGATGGTCATCGACCTTATCGGGACGCTGTTTGAAAACGTAAGACGTGTGTTTGAGTTCTATTAGATCGCCGATCTTTGTAGGGACGCCATATATGGCGTCCGGGATAAGCCGCATACGTCGCATATGGGTCACAGACGCGATGTATCGCGGCCGTACAGGTCAGTTTTACAAAAGAGGTGCACAACATGGAAATCCTCCGATTCGCGGGCCTTGGCGTTACTGCGGCCGTGCTCGCGCTTATGATCCGAAGCACGCATCCTTCGATGGCGCTCAATATCGGCATCGCGGCGGGCATATTGCTGTTTCTGGCGGCGCTCGGGCCTTTGAGGGGCATCGTCGACTTTGTGGAGAATATCGCCAATCGATACGGTATAGACGCCGACTATATCGGCGTCGTACTAAAAGTCATAGGCGTGGCGTATATAGCGGAGTTCGCTGTACAGATTTGCAAGGACGCTGGCGAGAACGCCGTAGCCGGAAAGGTCGAGCTGGGCGGCAAGGTGCTGATGCTGTCGCTTTCGCTGCCGGTGATGGGGGCGCTGTTGGAGCTCATCGGCTCGCTGCTGCGAACGATATGATGGCTAAATATGCGATGATCGCTTTCTCCGCGCTAATCGCGCTCATATTACTTTCGGGAAGCGCGCGCTCGGCGCATCAGGAGCAGCCAATACTGCCCGACCCGCCGACGATCGAGGCCGAGCTTTCGCGCCAAATCGGCGAGCTGGATCTTTCCGCGTGGGAAGGAGCGCTCGATTCGCTGCCGGGAGTAAATAAGCCCTTCGGCCAGAGCATATCGGAGCTAGTTTCGGGCTTGGCCTCCGGCCAAAACGCGCTTAGCCTCGACGGATTTCTGGACGCGCTGGGCCAGACGGCGAAGTCGCAGCTTACGTCGCAGTTGTTCCTGGTCGTACAGCTTATAGCCATCGCGCTGCTTTCATCGTTTTTATCCAACCTCCGGGCGGGCTTTGGCGGCAAAATCAGCGAAGTCGGGGGTTTCGCGTGTTATGCCATAGCGATTGGCGTAATAATCGCGGCGTTTGCCTCCATGGCGCAGGCAGGGCGCGAGGCGGTTGAATCGCTTGGAAGCTTTATGCAAGCGGCATTCCCCGCGCTGCTGACGCTGCTGACGGCGATAGGCTCCGCCTCTACAGCGGCGGTTTTCCGGCCAGCTACGGCAGTGCTGGTCAACGCCGTGGGTACGGTGTTCATGAACGTATGCATGCCGCTTATACTCGCTTCGGGCGCGATGGCTATAGTGAGCTGCGTCGGGGAGAGGGTAACGCTAAGCAAGCTCGCAAAACTTTTAAAGGACTGTTGCAAATGGTTAATAGGCATTCTTACGACGGTATACGTCGGCATAATATCGCTTCAGGGGCTTACGGCGGGTTCGTTCGACGGTTTGTCGGTACGTACGGCGAAGTACGCGCTGAACAGTTTTGTCCCCGTGGCGGGGCGTATAGTCGCGGACACGGTGGATACGGTTTTGGGGTGTTCGCTTTTGATCAAGAACGCGCTGGGGGTTACGAGCATTATCGTTACGGCGCTGATCCTCCTGACGCCGCTGTTGACGATTTTGGGCGGCATGTTTGCTTTCCGTTTGGCAGCGGCTT
The DNA here is from genome assembly GCA_002293365.1 of Christensenella sp. UBA941. Lineage (GTDB taxonomy): Bacteria > Bacillota > Clostridia > Christensenellales > UBA941 > UBA941. The sequence goes on from DBDD01000316.1 coordinate 2,028, forward strand.
TATCCGAGCCCGTGGCGATGGATAGGCTTCCGGCGATGATGGGCGGCGTCGCCGATGTACTGGGTATGCTATTCGGCGCTGTGCTGGCCGTAGGCGCGATGTTTATGGTTACGGTAGGGCTGCTGATATCGGCGGGCAACGCGGCGGTGATGCTGCGGTGAAATGCAATCAATTGTAGGGAACGGTTCTAAACCGTTCCGGTGCGTATCGAGCGGGCGCAATGATATACGCGGATCGGTTTGGAACCGATCCCTTCGGACGATGTGATTACGAAAGAAGGGGGTGGCGCTCTTGTTCGCAAGCTGGGTGATGACGGTCGCCGCGATGGGCGTATTGAGCGCGCTGCTGGAAGCGCTTTTGCCCGATGGGCCGCTGCGAAGGACTGCACTCGTGGCGATTGGGCTGGTTATGCTCGTAGCGATTGCGTCGCCGCTTAATTCGCTGCTTTCGGAGGTGGGCGTATGGACAGAATAAACCCTTGGCAAAAGCTTACCGCCAAGATGAAAGCGAACAAGAAGTTCGAAATCGGCGTCTATGCTGGGATCGGCCTTTTGATAGCAATTTTGTATTTAACTGGAATACGCCCCGCGGCGCAACCCGTGGCGGAGGAAACGCTAACGGCCACGCCGCTGTCGGAGCGCGGCGACGAAACCCGGCTGGAGGAAGCGCTGTCGAAAATTCGGGGCGCGGGCGCGGTCGAGGTTATGCTTACGTATGAAAACGGCAAAGAATTGATCCCCGCGTATGAAACGGATACGCAATCGAATACGCAATCGGGCGAAATCGTCTCGTCAAACGCGTCGACCCGTCCCGTTACGGTAACGAAGGGCGGGCAGGAGGAAGCGATAATTGTCAAGGAGGTCGAGCCGCGCATACGGGGCGTTATAGTAATCGCCGAGGGCGCGGAGGATATCCAGGTTCGCATGGATTTAGCGCGCGCGGCGAGCAAGGCGCTCGGCGTGGAGGCGGAGCGGGTGGAGGTATTTACGATGGAAAGGGCGGGAAAAGACAAGTGAACAGCATCATGAACATAAACAGTACAAACAAGAGTAAAGAAAGGGAGAAGAATATGGCGGCGAATAGGAAGAAGTATATGGTAATAGCGGGGCTGGTTGTTTTGTTGGTTTTAACGGGCTACTTGAACTATCGGCTTAATTTGACGGACATTAGCGAGGGAGAGCCTGCGGAGGAAGTCATGGCGCCGATGGGCGAGCCGCTTCCCGAGCCGCCCATGAATGAAGCTCCCATAGCCGTGGAGCCCGCGATGCAGAT
>DBDD01000006.1 GCA_002293365.1 Christensenella sp. UBA941
GATTCCGACGCCGTTACGATGAAAACGGAATATCCGGTATATAACGTTGACCTGCCTGAAACCATCTCGGTGACGTTGACGAACAACTCTGACGATTGGGTTCTATACGGCGCGATGTACAGCATCGAAACTCAACTGGACGGCGCATGGTACAAGGTTCCGTATGTCGAATACGAGATTATAGACGGCCAGCAAGTCTATCACGTGTGGCCGGGCGTCGCGTATATGATCGATGAAAACAAGACGGGCATAGATATTATCAGGCCTAAATATTACAGCGATTACGAATGGAAGCCGGGGAAGTACCGCGTCATTAAAACCGTCGATCTCAATGGGGCAATGGGAACCAGCGATACGCCAGCGGAGCGTGACGAACATATATTTTGCGCCGAATTCGAAATAGGCGCGTCGAATATATCCGCCGCGACGCCCTACGGCTATAAGAAGATGGAGGAGCTGCCTGCGGATTACTCGTACGAGGCCGCCGCCGCGGACGGCGCGTATGTCGTAGCCGCCGATAAGAAGACTTTGCACAATAGCGAAAAATTCGCCGAATTTGTGGAAAAAATCCAGCTGGGCATTCCTTGCATGCTGCGCATGGCCGAGCCTTCAGAACAGGGCAGCATGATCATCGCGGACATCGAGTGCGTTTCGGGGAAATACACCGTGCGCACGGATATGTCCCGCGCGGGCGGGCCAAGCGTCCTGCAAACGGCCTACTACGCCTATATGAGCGTAGTAAAGCAATCGGGCAAGGATAAAATCGTATTGAGCGATTACGTTGACTACACGAAATACGCGCCGAAGGGTACGCCGTATCTACTGCTCGATTCGTGGTCTTCGGCGGAGCCGAAAGCGCTCGTCAGCGCCGTGAAAGAGATGACCAAAGCCAATATTGAGGGTAATATAACCACACTGCTCGTGTATTCGCCGGACGGCAACAGCAGCGCGGGGCTTGTGAACGGTGAAGCCGGCGGGATCGATTACTCGAAGTCCTTTTCGGTTTCGACCGCCACACAGAGCGCGATCCACGAAGCGCAAGACCCCGACGGGCTTTTGAAGCGCCTGACGGGCGTTAAGTGGCTGGACAACGAGCGCGTTGAATTGACGGGCGAGGCGACGGAAAAGGGGAAGACGTATAAGGCCGTGTATGATACTTCTATCGGCAATTGGGGGGATTGGGAGTCTGTTGCTATACAAGCAGCCTTGTTTTAGCATCAAAACTTATCATATTCAGCCACTAGGCTATGCGCTCCGAATGGGATACTTTAAAGCATAGCTGTGCGGCGTTTTCCAGCTTGTTGTTCAGCGCTAGGATTTCGCGGGCTATGTGCTTCGTTTTCTCGACTAGCGCGTCGAATGAATTGCTTTCGAGCGCGAGCGGAATTTCGTCGCATATTGCGCACCAGACCCCGGCTTCGCTGTCCCAGTGGACGGCTATATTGTAGGACATAGGGTATCCTCCTTATTTGGATTTTCCCCATTTGTATTGTACATCAATCCAAAATATAAATCGTTACGTCCTTGCGCCCCCAATTGATGCACTCCTTGACCGTATCCATAAATAGGTCGATTTGCGGCTTTGACCTATGCCGGAAGGCCCCCGTATCCTCGGCCACGCCGTAGCCGTAGCCCTCGACGTATATCTGGGTGCCATAGGGGATCAATTCAGGATTGACGGCAATTGTACCGACCTTGGGGTTCGTGCCCGTGGCGGTCGTCTTGCCGGTATGCGTGTAAGCTGTAGCCTCGATCGTCATCTTCTTCTTTACGCGGCTCGCCCTGGGCGGGGAACGCCGCGAGCGGTCGTCGTTGCGAAGCGTGATAAGTTCCTTTGCGGGGATGCGGTCGGGCGCGGTGCCCTCAAGCATGACCTGATTTACAGGCTCGCGTGTTATCGTTTCGCGGATAATTTCGCGCCCGACCTCTACGCCGTCGTAGAGCGTAATACGCGAAAGAATCGACTTTTCGCCGGATTTGCCCTCGTTTTTTAGCTTGGTTTGGCCGACGACGAGCGAATCGTCCTTTTGAACCTCCTTGCGGAACGGCAGCCGGATTGTCTCCGTTTCCATTACTTCGCGTACTTCGACAAGCGAAATCCTCATACCGGCGGATACGGCCGTACTTGGCGGAGGCGATACTATATCGCCGTCGTTTATTTCGATGGATAGTTCGCTAAGCGCGTCGGCGACGGTACCGCCGACGACCTCAAGGACGTCCGTCTCCTGTTTTGAGGAAATCATCACGGGGAAAGCGCGGCGGATTTCGATCAGCATGCCGGCCTCTATTGGCTCTGTTCGTTCGTTGACCAACACATCCCGGGGTGAAAGCGCAGTCATAGTGTCTAAAAACTCGCCCACCGTCTCTGAATCCGTGCGGAAAGCCGTTATCGCGCCGTTTTCATGCAGGAAAATTTCGAGAGGTTCGCGCTCCGGCGGCATGAACGCGAACGCGACGAGAAAAGCCGCCGACGGTACCAGCACGCAGACCAGCAGCACAAGCTGCGCGGCAAAACGGCGCGGCGCTGTGCTGGGGGCGAGTATTTCGATATCGTCGGACTTGGAAACAGGCAGATAGAGAGGCGATACGGTTACTCGGGACTGCGCGCCGGATTGGCCGATATGCTTTAAACGGACGGCTAGCTTTTCGAGCGCCAGGCCCAAAATACCCGCAAGCAAAAATAAGGGCCTCGCTATCGCCAAAAGGGAAGCTTTCACGGCCATACGGCACCTACGCCATGCATAGCGCGAAAACGATTCCCTTTGGCGCGGATACTTCCCTCTTAATACGCCGCCGACGTAGGCCTTTGAATGAATTGTTATGTCGCCGAAGCGCTGTCTTCGTTTCATATCAAACTCCAACATCATTTTAACATAAGCTGTGAACTTGTCAAATCGCGGGCATATATCGGTTCATTTGCGTGCGCGCGAAGCGGCGTGTATAATGGTGGAAGGCGGCGGAGCTTGTCCGATATCCGCCGCCTGGAACAATTTGGAGACGATAATGGCTAAGCGTATATTCACTAGTTTTGTTATATGTCTGCTATTTTTGGCGGCGGGGTGCGTTAAGCAGGAAGCGCCATTCGCGCCGTCGCTTTTTTTGGGCGCTCTCATGGAGAGCGACTTCGCGTCCGCCTATGAATATATATCGCCCGCGGCGAAGGAAAAGATTACGAAAGAAGATTTTGTAAAAAGATATGAGCTGATGGTGAACGAGCTAGGCGTTACGGGCGTTTACGTAGACTCGCTGATAATCGACAACGACCTGAGCATTGCTCAGTATAATCTTCACTACGCGCTCGGAGACGACGAGCTTTCCTATACCTTCAAGCTGCCGTTTTTAGGAGAGGAAGAGCATTGGCTCGTGGACTGGTCCCCGGCGCTCGTCGTTCCAGATATGGACTGGGGCGACACGCTTAGCGTCGTACGCGTACAGGCCAAGCGCGGCGAAATATTCGCGGGCGACGATGTTTTGGCGAAAAACGTTGCGGCGGCCACTATTTTCGCGAATACGTCCAAGATTCAGTCCGCCGAGCTGTTTTGCTCTGAGCTCGCGCCGCTTATCGGCGAGGACGAGGAGTATATACGCAAAAGGCTTGCTCGGAGCGGTGAAATAGTCATCATTAAATCGATGCTGCCGGAGGAGCTTTCCCAAGAGGACGCCGAGGCGATGCTGGCCATACCGGGCGTCGGCATCGACCGCAGGGCCTTTGGGACCATTCGCGTATATCCTTTTGGGCCTCTTATGAGCCATACGCTCGGCTACGTCGGCGCTATAACCGACGAGGAGCTTACTAGGCTAAACGCGGCCGAGCCGGGCCGCTATACGGGCGATTCCATCGTAGGCAAGTCCGGTCTGGAGCTTGCGTATGAGTCCGAGCTTTCCGGCAAGGACGGCCGCGAATATTATATCGCGGATGCTAACGGCCAGAAGAAGGCCACGCTGTTGAATATTCCGGCACAGGACGGCCTGGACGTGCATCTAAACGTAGACGTTGGCATGCAGCAGCGGCTTGAGGAGGTTATGGCGCTTTCGCTCGCCAGCCATCAGACCGGCGCGGTCATCGCGCTCAACCCCGAAACGGGGGCGGTCAAAGCGCTTTGTTCGTATCCGGGCTTCGATCCGAACCTGTTCGTTAGGGGTATACCGCAGGATATTTGGGAGCAGTTCCAGGACGAGGCGAACCATTTGCCGCTGTTTAACCGCCTTACGCGCGGCCTATATCCGCCCGGCTCGATTATCAAGCCGTTTACGGCGTCGGCTTTCCTGGAAAACGGCGCAATCACGCAGCATACGACGTTTGAGGGGGAAATAAAAGACGATTACTGGACGCCCAGGCGCGCCGGATGGAATTATCCGCCGATCAAGCGCGTAGCAATCCGCGCCCGCCCGTCGCCGCTGAACCTTGAGAACGCTATGATCACTTCGGATAACATATTCTTTGCCTACGCCGCAATGGAAACGGGCGAGGAAGCATTTTTGGCGTATTTAGACAATTTAGGAATGAACGAGGCTATGCCGTTTGAATTGCCGTTGGCGACGCCTCATGTAAAGCATGAGGACACGGACTTCCACATGAGATTCCTAGCGGAGTCCGGCTACGGCCAGGGCGAAATACTGATAACTCCCGTCCAAATGGCCGCGATGTACACTGCGCTTCAAAACGGCGATATCATGATTCCGCGCCTCGTTAATAAGCTATATAGAACCGAAGGCAACGGCTATATCGTAGAGAGGGAATTCGGGCCGGAAGCGTGGAAAAAAGGCGCGATTGCGCAATCGGCGCTCGATATCATTAAGCCGTCGCTCGAAAAGGTTATCACCGACGGCACGGGCTACACCCTGCGCCTTCGCTCTCGGCGCATCGCCGGTAAAACCGGCACGGCGGAGGTTGGCAGCCGCGAGGTATCGTGGTTCGCCGCCTATACGCTCGACCGCGACGAGCCGCTTTTGTGCCTCGTCGTTATAGATACGGAGGGCGGGGTGGTGAAGTTCGATATCGTTAGGGAATTGCTGGAGTATGGGGGTTAGGCGGCTAAGCTTGACTATTCGCAGTATCTAAGACTTTTGTAAGATACCAAGAAATTTGTTCTAAACCAGTTTTAGTTTGCGATGTGCTTTTAGTCAATACTGCTTTTATGGGCTGGCTGAGCTTATCCGATATATTTACTAGGGTGGCGAAACTGCTCTTTCCTTTAATTATACCATCATCGGAATACAGCTCGAAAGTTAAACTCCTAGTATTAATACCCGTGAGTGTACCAGAAAAGATTAGTTCACTTTCTTCCACGGTTTCAATTTGTTCAAGCATCTCAATCGTAGTTTTTGTTAGCTCAGATCTTAACCGAGATACTCTTTTTGATGCGGAAGTATCAACCCAAGTGAGTTCCAAGTTGATCTCGTTATTGTTAAGTTGATGTAGCCACTCACGATAACTAGTAATCGTTCGCTTTCCCAAGTGAGAGATTAGCGAAAAGAGTTTTTCGTAATTTTGGCTTTGATCAATGATATCGAACAGGCCTTTCATTGTTTGGTCTAATTCGGTAGAATGGAGGTTGAGCTGGTCATAGTATTTTTCCAAACAAACGCTAAAAGACCCTGGGGCCGTGGAGACAACATTGAAGTCTGTAATGCTCTTTATCTTATCTGGTACGCGACCCATCTCGTTAGGCACGCAAATGGTTGCCATTGCAATTGAATCAGCAAGTTTTTGAAAGCTATCGAGAACACTCGCTAATGCTCGCAGCATAATTTTTCCGCTAGCTATTTTCTCGCCAAACATGCGAATAGTAATCCGTTCGCGCTGTTGAGCATCCATAATATTACGGTATTCGAGCTCTAAATTGGCTAATCGCCGATTCAGCTCGTGAAGCGAAAATTCTTTAATATCGATGTTCTCTATGGTACGCGCTTCATCAATCGCACTTTTTGTATCCGCAATTTTTTTCTTAATTGTATTAATTGCAATTAATGACATTATTCTTCGCCTCCTGAAGCCCTGTAGATACTGTTTGGATCAATTTTTATTATTCCCTTGGGGTTATCATTTCTATCGAAACCAAATTGCCCCTTCCAATAATTACGCCTATTCGTTAGTTTCCATATTTCATCTTGCAGCATATGCTGCTTGGCGTCTTCAATCCAAATTTCATAATAAGGATCGATTTTCCCAGAGGTTAAACATATATTTCCCCAATCCGACCTTGCTCTTACAGAGCTATCATATGATAAGAAAATTACAATATCCATGTCATTGGGATTAACTTTTGATGACACATAGCTGCCGTCAACCCAAATCTCGAACAGTACGTAGCCTTGATTTTTCAGCGAGATAAAGAAGCTTCGAAAATCTTCAATAATTTCTTTCCTAGTATGAGAAGCGCTGAATGCAGCGACAAAATCTTCAACCAAGCCATTAAATGTGTACACATGCAAACCCGGTTCTAAGTATTCATTCCCATTTAACGGCATAGTCTTCCTCCGAGTCAAACCTCGTTATACAAGTTGAAAAACGGTAAAAGATGGATTAATCTATGCGCTAATACTATCAATGAACCATCGCTAAGTCAAGCGCTGATAAAACCGAATTAGATGATTTCGGTGCCTAACCTTCCTCCACAAACACTCTGAGCGCGCCCGGCAGAATTTTGAGCTCCGCCGGAACCGCGCCGCCGATTTCGCCGTCATAATTGAAGACGGTATCCGGGTCGGAATCGAGCTTGATCCAAGGGGTTTTGAAGTATTCCGTGAAGGGGAATATGAGGTGCCGCCCCTTTACGAAGCGCTTGAGCAATACGGGAATCTTCCAGCGGGGCACGGAATTTACGACGCAAACGTCGAGCAAACCGTCGTACGGGTTCGCAAGCGGGGCGACCTGCATACCGCCGCCGAAATAGCGGCCGTTGGCGACGGCAATAAGCAATACGTCGCGCTCGAAGACGCCTTCAGGCGTTTCGAACTTTATATGCTTTGGCTGCGTTTTGAGAATCGAGAGGATAACGGCGGCTCCGTAGCCCGCAAGCCCCGTCAAAACGCGCTTGAACTTCGCAACGTTTTGTACGACGAGCACGTCGAAGCCCGTTCCGGCGATATTTACGAAAAAGTCTCCGTTTATACTGCCCGCGTCCATCTCGCGCGAATAGCCTTTTAAAACGACATAGAGGGCCGCCTCGGCCTCCTTTGGAATTCCCAGCGTTACGGCGAGGTCGTTCCCCGTGCCGCCGGGGATTATGCCGAGAGGGACGCCGGTATTGGCTAGTACGCGGGCCGCTTCCGTTACGGTTCCGTCGCCGCCGACGACGACTACGCCCGACGCGCCCGCTTCTACTGCGGCCTTTGCTAAAGGCGCGACGCCTCCGGCATGGTCGGACACGACGACTTCGTAGGGCGTGCGGCACGCGGCCAGAATGGGCTTTAGGCGCTCGAACAGCTTTTCACAGCCGACGCGCCCGGCGACGGGATTGACTATAAAACGCAGCAAAGAAACAACCTCTTTCACGGATGACTTCGTACATCATACGACATGACGCGTGTATTGTAAATTAGAAAATAGAAAATAGAAAACAGTATCTTCCTCGAAAAGGAAAAGCCTCCGGAATTTACGATTATTTCACACATTTTACCGCCATAAACATTGCAAAAGGCTTGACAAATGAGTACAATGTAGCTGTAGACGTATGATAAAAATTAGGCTATCCGGATAGATACGGAAATAGGCTTATGTATCGGGAAGAAAATGACGATATAGTTATATGACCTATACTATTTTAGCGAGACGGCGGACGAGCGCGCGATAAGGGGGAGCTTCCATGAGCTTAGCTTTTGCAAATAGATACCTTTTCAGGAAGGTTGGGCTGGCGCTGCTGATTGTATTGGCGGCGGTTGCGCTTGTCGCTGTGTTTTCTGGGGAAGCAAGGGCGGAGAGATGGTATAATTTCGATTATCACGACCTCGAAGACGGCCAGAATTTCGACGAAATGTACACGATGTATTTTGACGACGCGGCAGTACCGGCAGAAAACATTCTCGTTAATACACTTACAATCGTAAAAGAAGGCGTCTATACGGAGCTCCCCACCTCCTCAGACCTATTCGAGCGCGGCGGCGATCCAATAACCGAAGATCATCCATCGTGGAGCAGCGGAGATATATCGCATATTCGCTTACTAAGCAAGGGGACGTACGAGCTGACGATTCCGTATGCATTCCCCAGCAGCCTTTTTGGCATAAGGACCGTACCCTCGAACGAAACGAACCTTAAGCTTATAAGCTCCGGCGCGACGGCGGAGAAAAGGCTCGAAATGGATTATATTCGAGTCAACGGCAAGCTAACCATAGCGGCGAACTCTCATTTTTACTTCAACAATAATTATTTGACAACCGTGTTCGAGGATGGAAACGCCGTAACGGCTACTACTTTGGAGATAGAAAACGGCGTGACGCTAGACGCGCAAGGCCAAACGTCAAGCGCTCAAGGCAACGGCATCAAAGTTACAACCAGCATGACCGCGCGCGGCGTAGTTACGGCCACAGGCGGCAGCACCACAGGAGGGCACTATTCCGGCAACGGCATATATATTACCAGCAACAGCGGCACTCTTGACGCCTATGCCGAAGTAACGGGCAACGGCGGGCACGACATCGGCCCCGGCTACGACAACTCCGGCAACGGCATATGGGTCGGAGGCAAGCTTACATCCGAAACAGGCCAAATTGAGGGCAACGGCGGCACGGACACCAACGGCAGCGGCAGCGGCAACGGCATACGCGCCGGATCGCTTACGTCCAAATCCGCAAAGATAATAGGCAAAATGGGCCGGGATACCGACGCAGCTACAGACGGAGGCAAAACCAAAGCCGGCGCGAACAGCGGCAACGGCATATACGTAACGGGCGATATTACCGCCGGATTCGATATCGAGGGTACGGGCGACATTAATACTTCGGGGAACAACAGCGGCAACGGCGTATGGGCCGTGGGCGATATTACAGCAACCGACACTGTGGACGGCATTGGCGGCGAAGGCGCGACGGCCTACAACAGCGGCAACGGCATACGGGCCGCGAACATTACAGCGTCCGCGGCGATAACGGGCAAGGGCGGCGACGAAACCGAAGGCGCGAACAGCGGCAACGGTATTTGGGTATCCAATAAACTTACTGTAAAAAGCACCGACGGCGACGGCTACGGCGGCATTGATTCTAAGGCCGCTACCAGCGGCAACGGCGTTTTGATCGGAGTCTATAACGATACCGGTAGCCCGCAAACCGCCGGTTCGATCGTCCTGGCCAACGGCAGCCTTAACGGCTACGGCCATACCGAGAGCAACGGCCATAATACCGGCGCTGCAATCAGCGCGGCGCGGCGCAGCAACGGCATCTATTGCCGCGGCGGCTTTACTATGAGCCGCGAATTCGAAGCAGGCGGCACGCTTAAAGGCGTCGGCGGCAACAATACGGCGGGAAGCGAAAGCGGCAACGGCGTCTATATATTCGGCGGCGTCGGCGGGAGCGTTAAAGACCAAACAAATCAAGTTACGGACGATCTATTTGGGACGATAGACGGAACCGGCGCACAGGGCTGCGGCGGCTCGCAAAGCGGCAACGGCGTATTCATTTCGGGAAGCGTCTACGCTTCCGCGCCAGCCGTGGGTATTTTTCCGCAAATTAAAGGCAAGGCGTCGAAAAACGGCGCGGGCGATTATGACGAATCGGCAACTCCCGCCGTAATTCGGACGACGAACAACAGCGCAAGCGGCAACGGCGTATATATCGGCAGCGGGGCGCAATTCAGCGGACTAGTCGAAAATCAGGGATTAATACAGGGCTACGGCGCAACAGGCGACATTACGGGCAGCACGAGCGGCAACGGCGTATATATCGGCAGCGGCGGCTTTTCGGGCGACAGAGTCTTGATCGACGGCGCTACAAACGGCGGCAATACGGCTGCGAAAGCCGGGACAACGTACGACAGCAACAGCGGCAACGGCGTATATATACAGGGCGCGATCGAACTAAACGGAGTCGCCCAAATTAAAGCGCACAGCTCGCGCGAGAAGGTCGCGTCCATTCCTATCTCCAACACATCCCAAACGACCCCCGGCGGCTCGAACAACGGGCTCTTTTGCGGCAGCACAATAACCCTGGCCACCGAGGTCCGGTACTCCGGACAGGATACCTACATCGAGGCTACAGGCGGGGGCGGCGGAGACTTTACCGGCAACGGGAACGGCGTATACGCCGCGGGCGACATCGCCGTGAACTCGTCCGCCGCGGCCGGCTTCAAATCCTATATTGAAGCGACGGGCGGCAACGGCAACGCCGGGGACAACAGCTACAACGGCATATATACAACTGGAAATATCACAACGAACTCCTTGAACGCGCAAAATCAATCGTATATCAAAGCCGCTGGCGGAAACGGCGACAAGGGAACGCCTGCGATCGAAGAGGATCCAAACGCGGATCCACCTGTCGTTGGGGTACCGGCCGTACCCGCCGTAAACTCCGGCACAGGCAGCAACAACGGCGTTTTCGCCGGAGGAAACATCACGCTGACCGTTAACGGCGCGGCCCAACTAAGCAGATTTATTATCGAAGCCAGCGGAGGAGCGGACGGCGCCAACCATGCCGAGGGGAACAGCTATAACGGCATACGCGCCGACTCGCTAATATGCGTTGACAAGCTCGACGTTACCGGCGCTTACAACAGGGTTAAGGCGACGGCGGGCGCGGGCAGCGCGTCTTCAACTTCCGGCTCGGGCGTAGGGTATAACGCCAGCTTTTGCGGCGTCGCCGTAAGCGACAAGATAGACGTATACCTGGCGGGGAGCACGTTTGAAGGCCCGAAGATGTCCGGAGAGACGGACATCGCGGCGGCGGCCGGGCCAAACCTGATGAGTACGGCGGAGTGGAAGGAATGGCAAGGAACGGGCAGCCATGCCGGCTGGGCCTCGAATCCTGATGTTGAGCAAGGCGCGCGCGGGGAAAGCCCTATGGACGTCGCCTTTAAGGTTACGTCGCCGCTGACAGCGCCTTCGGTAGCGCCGTCGCCGGTGACAGCGAAGCCTTATTATATCTATATTTCGCTCGACGCTAATCCCGTTTTGCCGATCGTCAGCACTAGCTACGCGGATAAAGACATCGACCTCGCCGCATCGAGGCAGGTCGGGCAGCTCGCTGCAAGCTTTGTTACGGATGCGACGATTACGCTCCGCGACAAGGTTCCCGACGATGATTTAGGGCTGGAAACGGACGAAGCTATCGCGCCGTCGCCGATCGTCAGGCTGGGCGCGAATAATAATATATGTATCATAATGCGTACGAAGGGAACCGACACAAAACCACCAACGCCGGAGAATTATTTCCTGAAGGATATACGGTTTTTCTTCAACGGCGACGACGACAGCGAAAGCGACGCGAATTATATAAAGGATATAACCGTCGATCCGAATTTCGACGATAGAAAGCTCATGCTAAGCGACAACGCGCAGCTGAACGCCCAAACGTATACTATTACGCTTAGCAGAGAAGTAAAAACCATACGCATCGACCCGATGCAGTATTTCGGAAACGACGATTGGCTAAGAAATACGCCGGCCAACCATGAATTCAAGGTTTATCCATCCGGAATGGTATCCTCTTCGGCGGCGTTCCAGGATCCGAACTGGAATATGTTCCACAATATTGAAGGCACAAGGAACAAGGTATTCTACATCAGGGCCTACCAGAAGGGCACGGATGATGCTGACAATAAGTATAAGGACTATACGCTGAACTTCCAGTACGACAGCGAGCAGGCCAGCTCCTTCGACGTGTCCGCGCAAGCCGAGTCGCGCCATACTATTAAGCTTACGGCGGGCTCTAATACCGGGCGGGACGCCCTGAAATTCCAATGGTACGAAACGGACAGCGCCGGAAACGTTATCGGCGAAGCGCTTACGCCGGCGACGCTCGGCAGCGCGGGCGGCTGGCAGTTTGTTCACGGCACAGGGACCTCTAGCCTGGCGGCGAACTCTACGCATTATTATCTCGTTCATATTACGGGCAACGGCGTCGACACATGGCAGCCGCAGATGCAAAACGGCACGCTAAACCCCGTATCCGCAAAGACGTTTATGCCGCCGACGGTTCAAGGAGGGGATCACGACAGAACCGGCGTACAAACCGCTAAGGTTAGTGTGACGCTATCCGACGTTAGCGGCAACTTTACCTACCAATGGTATCGCGGCACGACGCCGGATTTCGCGCTTACAGACGCCGCAATGCTCAAAGGGCCCAATTCCTCCGGTACGGCTACGGATACCACTAAGGCGCTGTATTTTACGGACGAAACCTTGCCCGAGGATTCAACCGCTGACGCATTCTACTATAATTGCAGAATAGTCGAGGTGGCGAGCAAGGACGAGGGGCAGCTCGCCGAAGCCCTTTTAGTTCCCGCGTACCGCCCGGACGATACCGACGATCCGGGCAACGGCGGATTGAACATCGTCGGAGGCCGCAGCGCCATCCGGCTTACAATCCCGGAGGGCAAAACGGCGACGACGGCTACTACCGAGACGTATCGGATAGACAGCGAAGGCACGGGGCCGTTTGCTTGGAGCGTCATCAACCCGGACGAAAACACGGGCTCCAACGAAGCGAGCTTCAAGACGGAATCCGTACAGGCGAGAAGCAACACGCTTTCTATCGGCGCACTATCGAAGGGCACGTATAACTTTTCCGTATACGTCGAAGACAGCAGCACGCCCAAGAAAAAGACCGATACGATGGACGTGCGGATAACCGTCGTCGATGAAGACGACGGCCCGCCCGACGACTCCGATATCACCGTTAGCCCCACGACAGTGGATAACAAATCGGGTACCAGCAACTCGAACTTCACGCTAACCGCCCGCGGAGGCGAAAGCCCATACAATGGCTGGACGATCGTGGGCAACGGCGCGCTTGCGGGCAAGCTAGAAATTAAATCCAACGGCAATACATCGGCGGAGGTTACCATAAAGCCGGGCGCGGGCGGAATAGCGACCGGCACGTATACCGCTACCGTAACAGTTATAGACGATAACGGCACTTCGTCTGATCCGCAAACGATTTATATCGGTATCAATGGGCCGGCAGTTACGCCATCGCCCTCAAGCTCGATCTCTCCATCCCCATCGACATCGTCGAAGCTGACGGCCGATTCCATCACAATTGCGGGTACGCCAGCCAACAACACCATGTACGTCGGCGACAGGATTACACTTACGCCGACGCTGGCGTCGGGCTTGACGCGAGCCACGAGTAAATGGGAGTACGATACGACGTATTTCTCGCTATCCGCCTCGGGCGAGACGGCGACGTTTACCGCAAAAAAGGCCGGGACGACGCAGATTCTCTATACCGTAACGGATACGACGGGCAAGACGGCGACGAAGACGATCAACGTGACGATTCTGCCGCGCGTGGGCCTGCCGCAAACGGGCCAGGACGACAGAGCCGCGACGGCAATGCTTTGGATAGGCGCGCTGCTGCTTGTCATCGCGCCGTTCGCGGAGAAAATCAAGACACGCATACGCGGGATACGAAATCGCGCGAGATAAACCGCGCTTTGCTCGAATGCGGCGCAGATTGACGCTCTGATTGGCAAGCGGTGATCAACCAGTATAAGTTTTTTGCGCAGCTT
>DBDD01000169.1:0-6936 GCA_002293365.1 Christensenella sp. UBA941
CGGCCAGAAATGGGTCGCCGCCCTCGAAGACATAAAGACGCTTTATGAGATGGGCTTCTTCCCCGAAAACACGCTGACCGCAACCGACAACGAAACCTTCCAGATCATGTATGACGGCGACGCCGCGTTCGCGATCGACGGCAGCTGGAAAGTCAGCGCGTTCCTCGAAAACGCCGCCGACCATATCGACGACTACAAGGTTCTGTATGTGCCCGGCAAGAACCAGCGCTCCGCCGGTGACATCATCGGCGGTCTGTCCTCCGGCTACTACATCACGAGAAAGGCGTGGGACAACCCCGCGCAGCGCGAAGCCGCCGTCAATTTCGTAATGTACATGACCTCCGATCCGCTCATCAATAAATTCGCCGCGGCTGTCGTATCGACCTCGGCCCTGAAGAACCCGCAGCTCGACGCTTCCGGCGCCGCAAGCTCGCTGCACGAGAGCGTACTCGTAATGCTGAACGACGTTTCCGGCGTCGCCCCGGCCGTACAGGATACGATCAATGCCGGCGCAGCTGACTTGCTGAACAACGTCCGTAACGTCGTCGCCGGCGAAATGAGCGCGGCAGACGCCGTAACCAGCGCGATCGCCCTATTCAATACCGACTAATAAGCGGGCTGCTTTCGTCCGGTCTTGAACCGCTAACGCAGGCTGCCCGGAAAAATAAAAAACCGGGCAGCTTTTTCCAGTTAATTTATGATATAATACAGCTAGAACGAATCTCAAACGAAAGGGAGAACCGTCATGCTTCGCTCGACGATATACAAAAAGAAATCCCCGCTTCTGGTTTTCCTGATTCCTGCGTTTATATTTTTAGGATTATTCCTGTTTTATCCTTTTATCGTCAACATAGTAAACAGCTTCATGCATATCCAGGACTTGGGCACCGCCGCCCAAGGGCTTAACCAACCTTTCTACGATAACTACGAGAGGCTTTTTACCGACGCAGATATGGTGACGAGCCTTAAAAATACGCTGATAGTGATGGGATGTACCGTCATATTCCAGGTCGGCATCGCGCTCGTATTGTCCATTTTGGTAGACAGCATAGGAAAGGGCGCCGGTTTCTTCCGGACCGTATACTTCTTCCCTATCGTTATCTCCGCTACGGCGCTTGGCTTGCTTTTTAACCTGATCTTCCTCTTTCGCGGCGGCATGGTCAACCAATTGCTCGACAACCTCCAGCTCGTTACAAGAAATATCGACTGGAAGGACGAAAACCACTTTATGTTCACGATGCTGCTGCCTGTCATGTGGCAGTACGTAGGTTTCTATTTCGTGATTCTAATAACAGGCCTCAACAACATCAGCACGGATATTTACGAAGCGGCCGCCATAGACGGCGCGTCCGGCTTTAAACGGATACGGTTTATAACCTTGCCGCTTATCTACAACGTGCTGTGTACGTGTTTGGTGCTGGCTATCACGGGCGCGCTGAAGGTGTTCGACTTACCCTGGGTCATGATGGGTACCGGCATGCCGCTTGGCAAGAGCTGGCTGACGGCAACTTATATGTACTACAATACAATGAGCCGCGGGGACGTCGATTACGCCTCCACTATTGCCATCCTTATCGTGGTGCTGGGCGTTGTGGTGTCCTTTGTAGTAAATAAAGTCTTCAAAGAAAAAGAGTATTAGGAGAGCGGCGATGAAAGCATTACTTAAAGCAAAACGCGTGAGGCATCCGGTTCTCCCGGGCCAAAAGTTCACGCCCATCAAGCTGCTGACCTTCGCTGTCTTGATATTTTGGGCGCTTACGACGATCTATCCGTTTTTTTGGGTCATCACCAACTCGTTCCGCGTAAGGGGCGAAATCCGCTCCGATTCGTTCACCATACCGACAGGCGACAGCTTCACCTTTGACAACTACGAAAAAGCCATGGGCCGCTACGATTTTGGTACAGCGTATGTAAACAGTTTGGTCGTTTCAACCGTCGTTACAATTGTCGTTATTCTTGTTTCCGGTATGGCGGCGTACGCACTGGTACGTTACGAGTTCCGAGGGAAGAAAATACTCTATAGCCTGCTGATCGCAAGCATGATGTTCCCCGTGTTTTCAACTATTATTCCCGTCTTCCGCATGGAGGCGGCATGGGGCCTCGCAGCGACAACCAACCGCTGGATAGCGCTCATCTCGGTCATCTTGCCGCAAATCGCGGGGAATATCGCGTTTTCTACGGTCGTTTTGATGGGCTTTATACGTTCGTTGCCTATCGAAATAGAAGAAAGCGCGTACTTGGACGGGTGTAATGTATTCAAGATCTATTTCAAGATGATCATGCCTATGGCGAGGCCGTCGTTTGCTACAGTCGCGATTTTCGCTTTCCTCTGGTCGTACAACGACCTTTTTAGTCAGATGTTCTTCCTGCGCTATCCAAACCAGTTTACGATCACATTGATGCTCAACGACATCAACTCGCAGGCGGGCACCAACTACGGCTACATGGCCGCCGCGGTGGTGATAATCGTCGTCCCGGTCTTGATCGTGTATATGTTCCTGCAAAAGAACATTATTAAGGGGTTGACTGCGGGGGCTATTAAGGGGTAAAAGATACGCGGTAGGCTTGCAATATCGCAGAAATAATCCGCTCTCTGCTCGTCTAAGCTGGGCGGATTTTTTCTTTGTAATATTTCTTCATTGTAATATTTCTTTATTTCGGCGTATCTCGGCGCGCTCTCAAAAAACATTTGACTCCATAAATAAAAGGTGCTACTATATCCAAAGCGATACACGAGTAATCTTATCGGGATTATTCCGCGTGTGTGGGGCGGGGCCTCGCTGCTGCCGGATAAAGGAGGCGCGTACATGAAATTATCCTCAAAGGGACGCTACGGCCTCCTGGCGCTGTACGATCTCGCGGCGCGTTTCGGCGACGGGCCGATACCGCTAAAGGCCATAGCCTTGCGCAACGAAATCCCTGAAATGTACCTCGAACAGCTCTTTCTTTCGCTGCGCCGCAAGGGGCTTATCCAAAGCATACGCGGCGCGCAAGGCGGCTACGAGCTGTCAAAGCCCCCTAAAGACGTAGTCGTCGGGGACGCTCTCCGCGCGCTCGAAGGCAGTACGTCCTTAATCGAGTGCGTCGAAGACGATTCCTGCGGCCAAGCGTGCGACTGTCCGAGCCGGTTCGTCTGGAAGCGTATCCAAGAGGGTATCGACTCTGCGGTAAATTCCATCACCTTGCAGGACATGCTAGACGACCGGGCCAGTAAAGTAATATAAAAGGATGATAACATGATTTATCTCGATCACGCGGCCACGACCGCCTTAAAGCCCGAGGTTTTGGACGAAATGCTCCCCTACTTCACGGAGCGCTACGGTAACGCCTCGACGATATACTCGCTCGGACGCGAAGCGCGCAAAGGGCTCGACGCGGCGCGGGCAAGGGTAGCCGCAGCCATAAACGCCTCGCCCGACGAGATTATCTTCACAGGTTCGGGCACGGAGGCCGACAATCAGGCGCTGAATTGCGCGCTGGCGCTTGAAAAGAAGGGCAAACATATTATAACCAGCGCCATCGAGCATCACGCGGTTTTGCACGCCGCTGAGGGGCTGAAAAAGCGCGGCTTTAAGGTTACGCTATTGCCGGTAGACGAATACGGTTTAGTAAGCCCCGACGCGCTCGAAAAGGCCATGACGGACGAAACGGCGCTCGTTAGTATCATGATGGCCAATAACGAGGTCGGCACAATCGAGCCCATCGCGGAGCTGGCTAAAGTAGCGAAGGCGCGTGGCGCGGCGTTCCACACGGACGCCGTACAGGCCGTCGGGTCGATTCCCGTGGACGTAAAGGCTTTGGGTGTCGATATGCTCTCGCTCTCGGCTCATAAATTCTATGGCCCCAAGGGCGTGGGCGCGCTATACGTACGCAAGGGTTTCCGGGTCGCCCCGTTCGTATTGGGCGGCGCGCAGGAAAAAAACAAGCGCGCGGGCACGGAAAACATAGCCGGTATCGTCGGCCTCGGCAAGGCGATAGAGCTCGCCACGGGCGATTTGGAAGCGCGTTCGCAGCGCATTTTGGCCATGCGGGACGCTCTAATCGAAGGCGTTATAACGAAATTCACGGGCTCGACGCTTAATGGGCACCGGACAAAGCGGCTGCCAGGCAATGTGAACATAAGCTTTCCGTACGTCGAAAGCGAATCGCTCCTGATCCATCTCGACTTCGAGGGGATAATGGCTTCGAGCGGCTCGGCTTGCACGTCCGGCTCGCTTGAGCCTTCGCACGTGCTCATGGCTATGGGCGCGACGCACGAACAGGCGCAAGGCTCGCTCCGCATGACGCTCGGCGACGAGAATGTGGACGGCGATATAGTAAAGACCATCGAGGCGCTCGGCCCGATTTACGAAAAGCTAAAGGCGATGTCGCCGCTCTACCAAAAAGGGGGAAAAACGCTTGTATAACGATACCGTACTGGAGCATTTCAGGAACCCGCGCAACGCGGGCGATATAGACAATCCCTCGGGGGTGGGCGAAGTCGGCAACGCGGCCTGCGGGGATATCATGCGCATAGCGATCGAGGTCGAGGACGACCGTATCGTAGACGTAAAGTTCAAAACGTTCGGCTGCGGCGCGGCGATAGCTTCGAGCAGCATGGCGACGGAGATGGTCAAGGGCAAGACTATTGATGAGGCGCTTCAGATTACGAATAAACAGGTTGTCGAGGCGCTGGGCGGGCTGCCCAAGCCGAAGATACACTGCTCCGTTTTGGCGGAAGAGGCGCTGCATCTGGCGATAAAGGATTATAAAGAGAAGCACAGCGCGTAGGCGATAAGAAACCGATTGTATATCAAACAGAGTGGGGGCGAGCTTGTTCGCTCCTACATCTTTATTCTCCCTAGTTCAGCGCAATCTCCCCCACCCGGCTCTGATAATACGCCCTCGCAAGCTTAACGAGCGCCTCGCGCTCATTTACGTCCGCGCCACCTTCGAAAAGAGCGTTCGCGGCGTCCATAGCGCGCTTGATCGTATCCATGCCCGCGCCGCTCAAAAGCTTGTACTCGCTCTCGCCGTGCTGGCGCGTGCCTAAGAACTCGCCAGGGCCGCGCAGTTCAAGATCCCGCTGGGCGATTTCAAAGCCGTCGTTCGTTTGCGTAAGGTAAGAGATGCGTTCGATAGTCGAATCCGATTCCGCTCGGCTTAGCAGGAAACAGCTCGACGGCTTAACTCCCCGCCCGACGCGCCCGCGCAGCTGATGCAACTGCGCGAGGCCAAATCTGTCCGCGTCCTCTATTATCATGATCGTCGCATTCGGGACGTTTACGCCCACCTCCACGACGCTCGTACTTACCAGCGCCTCACACTCGCCGCTTGAAAACGCGTCCAATACGGCTTGCTTGTCAGACGCTTTCTGTTTTCCGTGCAAAAGCGCGATTGCGCGGCCGTTTAGCGGGCCGGTGCGCAGCTCGTCGTAGAGCTCCTTCGCCGATATGGCCGGAATCTCGTCGGACTGCTCGACGAGCGGGCACACGATATACGCCTGCTCACCCGCCGCGAGCCGCTTCGCCAAAAAATCGTACATGTCCGCGCGCTTGCTCGTTGGGACGAAGTACGTCTTCACCCTTTGGCGGCCCGGAGGCATGCCGTTTAAAACGGATACGTCCAAGTCGCCGTAGAGCACGAGCGAAAGCGTGCGCGGTATAGGCGTCGCCGACATGATCAAAACGTCCGTCTTCGCGCCCTTTTGGGCTATAGCCGCGCGTTGGCGCACGCCGAAGCGGTGCTGCTCGTCCGCGACGACCGCGCCGAGGTTTTCGAACTCGATGTCCTTTTGTAAAAGCGAGTGCGTGCCGATTATTACGCGCTTTTCGCCGCTGGCGATCTTAGCGAGCGCTTCCTGCCGCGCCTTATTTGGCAAACCGCCGCGCAAAAGCAGCACGTCGTCCTCTTTGAAAAATTCCAGCACCGATTTTTCGTGCTGTAGCGCAAGAATTTCCGTCGGGGCCATCAGCGCGGCCTGGTAGCCATTCAGCTTGGCTACATATAGGACGAACAAAGCCAATACAGTCTTGCCGGAGCCGACGTCGCCCTGTAAAATACGATTCATCGGCTTGCCGGCGCGCATATCGGCGGCGATTTCATCTAGCGCCCTCTCCTGCGGCTTTGTAAGCGCGAAGGGCATGTGCGAAATGAACCGCGCAATTTCGGCCTCGCTTATTTTGAACGGGATGCCCGACTCGGCCTCGCGCTCGAACCGCTTCAGCTTGAGCGAAAGCGTAAACATCAGCGCCTCCTCGAAGAAAAGGCGCTCTCTTGCGCGCTCCAGAGAGCCGTCGTCCTCCGGAAAATGCGCGTTTTGGAGCGCGAAATTTATCTCGGCAAGCGAATACTTACGCCGGAAACCCTCCGGCAGCGTCTCCTTCAATTGTCCGCACGCCGCAAGCGCCGCCTTTGCCGCAAGACGCATCAGGCGCTGGTTCAAACCTGCGACTAGCGGGTAAACCGGCAGAATGCCTGGCGGTTCAAGCGCCGTAGACAGCTCGGGGTTTATGAAGCGCAGGCCCTTTTCGCGATCCACGCGGCCCATAACGAGCATGGTCGAGCCGTTTTTCAGAGAGTTCCTGCGATAGGGCTGATTGTACCATACGAGCTGGAGCGAACCCGTTTCGTCCATGGCGTTACACGTAACGATCGAAAAGCCTTTGCGCGGGTATGCGCTCTTCGGTTCGGACGAGAGCGTCACGCGCGCGGCGGCGGTTTGGCCGTGCTCCAGCGCCATGACGGGCGTAAGCTTAGAATAGTCGCAATAAGCGCGCGGCAAAAACCAGAGCATATCGGAAAGCGAGCAAAGGTCAAGCTTTTCGAAAAGCTTCGCCTTTTGCTCGCCTATGCCCTTTACGCTCGAAATGGGCGCGTTCATTATTCTACGGAGAAGATATATTCGTATAGGGGCTGCCCGCCCGACTGCACGATGCAATCGCACTCGGGGCGCTT
>DBDD01000169.1:6958-8347 GCA_002293365.1 Christensenella sp. UBA941
GTCGCCAGCTCGCCGTCGTCGCCGAGCATCTTATCCAAAAGCTCCGCCGCAACGCCCTGGCATTCCTTGCCGCAGCAGACGATATCGTCGCCAAACAGGCCGATAAAGTCGTCCTTCTTAATGTAGAAGCCGTTAAAGCGCGTATCGCGCACGGCGCGCGTAACGGAGCCGGACTTCACCTGCTTCAGCGCTTGATTCATGCGCAGCTCGTTCTCCTCGCGGGACGCGTCCGGGTGGTACGCCAAAACGCCCGCGACGCCCTCCGGCAGCGAGCGCGAAGGGATGACTATGACGTTTTTCGTGGAGAACTCGCGCGCCTGCCGCGCCGCTAAGACAATATTCTTGTTGTTCGGGAAGACGTAAACCGTCCGCGCGTGGACTTTTTTAACCGCCGCCGCGATATCCTCGGCGCTCGGGTTCATCGTCTGCCCGCCGGATATGACTTCGTCCACCATCAAATCCTTAAACACGCGCTCGAAGCCCTCCCCCGCCGATACGGCAACAATGCCGAATTCCTTTTCGGAGGCCTTGCGCCTTTGTACCATTTCGCGCTGCTGTTCGAGCATATTTTCGATTTTAACCGTGCCCAGCTCGCCGAGCTCCAGGGCGGCTTGCAAAACCGTACCCGGCTCGTTGGTGTGTACGTGGATCTTGATTAAGTCGTCGTCGAAGATGGATACTACGGAATCGCCCAGCCCTTCGAGCTTTTCGCGGAACGCGCTTGTTACTCTTTCGTTTACGTTTTCTTTAAGGCGCTGTATGAAAAGCTCGGTACAATACGCGAACTCGATATCTTTATTTTCCTCGAAAATGGCGCTGTCGTCGAAAAGGGGCGCGTCGGCTGTTTCCACGTCGGCGAAATCTTCGGGAATCGCCTCGCCGTGGAACGCCATATTAAAACCGGTATAAATATAGAAAAGTCCTTTGCCGCCCGCGTCCACGACGCCCGCTTCTTTTAAAACGGGGAGCTGCGACGGCGTCTTGGCAACGGCGTCCGACGCGCTCCGAACCATGAGGTTGAGAATCTCCGTTAGATGCGTACCGTCCGCTACAGCCTTCGTCACGCTGTCCGCCACGACGCGCGAAACGGTTAAAAGCGTNNACGCCCGCCGTCAGCGCCTTGGCGAACGTTTCGAGGCTCAATATGGGCGCATCCTTGCAGGCTCTTGCGAAGCCACGGAACAGCTGTGAGAGAATAACGCCCGAATTGCCGCGCGCGCCCCTAAGCGCTCCGGCGGCGGCCGCCGCTGCTACGTCGCAAGCGTTCGCGCTGGTCGAGGCGCGCAGCTCTTTTACGGCAAACGAAAGCGTCAGAGACATATTCGTCCCGGTATCGCCGTCCGGGACGGGGAACACGTTCAAGGCGTCGATCGCCGCCTTTTGTTTTTC
>DBDD01000169.1:8360-21604 GCA_002293365.1 Christensenella sp. UBA941
CAGTCAAAACCGGCTCCTTTAATTATCGTTGCTGCACAAGCAAGCCTATCATCCGGGCGAATGGCTTGTGCATTATCCAGTTGTGCGCGAGTTCGCCTCCCGCGCTAGCGGGCTAGTTTTCGTTTACGCGCACGCCGTCGACAGCGACGTTTACGCTGTTTACGGGCAGGCCCGTCATCTCGGAAACCTTGAAGTGTACGTTTTCGAGCGCGGAATTCGCAACGGCGATGATCGAAACGCCGTATTCGACGACGACGTGAATATCGATATCGACGGAACCCTCGTTTGTCGTTACTTTAACGCCTTTTTTAATGTTCTCGATGCCGAGTAGGTTTTGGATGCCGTCGCCGGCGGTTTTCGCCGTCATGCCGACGATGCCGTAGGTTTCCGCGGCGGCGTGGCCGGCTATCGTAGCGACGACTTCATCTA
The DNA here is from genome assembly GCA_002293365.1 of Christensenella sp. UBA941. Classification (GTDB taxonomy): domain Bacteria; phylum Bacillota; class Clostridia; order Christensenellales; family UBA941; genus UBA941. The sequence goes on from DBDD01000169.1 coordinate 8,790, forward strand.
CGATGTGTATCTTCCCGAGCGGGTTAATAATCATTGATGGCATTATTCGCTCCTCCTAATAATTGGTACCCTATAATCATATCTGTTTTTACGCGTTATTATACCCTAATAAAGCATTTACCGCAACAAATAGAGAAAAAAGCAAAAATCTAAAAAATCATATGGACATGTTCGGGCAAGCATATTATGCTATGTTTAGGATAAATATGGTGATCACATCCAAACATGACGGACATCTCGTTGATTTGGAGGGATAAACGTAATTACTAGGTTACTTTATTTTTTAGGAATATTGGTTTTGGCGTGCTTGCTCGCCGCGTGCGGTAACGTCGTGCTTAGTGCGCCCTCCGCGCCCGCGCCCGATATTACGGATACTTCGGACGAGGCTGCTTTTCCCGCCATGACGGCTCCTGTCTCCGAGCCGCCCGCCACGCCCGTCCCTACGCCCGCCGAGCCTATCGCCGTCGCGATAGTCGGCCTTCCGGCCTCCGAGTCTGGCTACCGGGCTGCGAACGTTGCGGATCTTGAAAGCGTTTTTACGGCCGCAAACGGTTATAATGCCCATACGTTCTATAGCGAATCAAACGACGAACAGCTTAGCGCAGCGCGGCAGTTTATCGCTACGGGCGCGGACTATCTTATCGTATGCGCCGCCGAAGAGAGCGGCTGGGCGGACGTGCTGTTAGAAGCAAGCGGGGCGGGTACGCGCGTCTTCCTATTTGACCGCAAGCTAAACGTCGACGAAAGCCTCTACGAAGCCGCCGTCGTTCCCGATATGGCGCAGGAGGGCTTTGCCGCCGTCGAGTGGCTTTTGTCCCTGGGCCTGCCCGAGTACAACGTTATCCACATTCAGGCCGAGCTTGGCTCCGAAGAGCAGCTTGGCCGCAGCGCCGCGCTGGACGCCGCGTTCAACTCCGGACAGATGAACAGGGTGCTCCAGACAGCGTCCTTTTTGGATGACATCGAAGCGGGGATGATCGTCGACGCCGCCATAAACGCGGGAGACAGTTTCAACGTTATCTACGCCGAGCGCGACGACTTGGCGCTAAGCGCTGTATCCGCGCTCGACGAGGCAGGCGTCGCGCATGGCATAGACGGCGACGTTATAATAATAAGCTTCGGCCGCAGCCGCTACGCGCTGGAGGCTCTTTTGGCCGGCGAGTGGAACTACGAAGGCCACTTCAGCCCGTTCCAGGCGCCCGTCATAGACTCTATGATCAAGACGCTCGAGGCGGGCGGCTCGCTTCCGGGCAAAATTGCCGCCTCCATGGAAAGGGGCTTCGACGCGGCGACGATAACGCAGTCCGACGTCGACGCGTATGGCCTTTCCTAGATTAGCATGCCGAATAAGGCTAGTATAAAGGAGTTGGACATTATGGCAGTTCTTGGCATTGAGTTCGGATCGACCCGCATCAAAGGCGTGTTGATCGACCGTATGGGCGGCGTTTTGGCCGCAGGCGCTTACGATTGGGAGAATCGCTTCGAGGACGGCGTTTGGACGTATCATTTGGACGACGTTTGGACGGGTATTAAGAGCGTCGTCGCGCAAGTAAAGGACGCCGCCCCAAAAGCGGAAACGGTGGAAGCCATAGGCGTCTCGGCGATGATGCACGGTTACCTGGCTTTCGACAAAGACGACCGGCTGCTCGCACCGTTTCGCACTTGGCGCAACACGATAACCGGAGAGGCCGCCGCCGCGCTGTCTGAAGCGCTTTCCTTCAATATACCCCAGCGCTGGTGTTGCGCGCATCTTTATCAGGCAATCCTGAACGGCGAAAAGCATATCCCGGACGTCGCGCATATTACGTCGCTGGCAGGCTACGTCCATTTTTCGCTCACGGGCGAAAAGTGCCTCGGCATTGGAGACGCCTCCGGCGTATTCCCATTGGACGGAAACGTTTACGACCAGAAGATGCTCGCGAAGTTCGACGCCATGACCGCCCAAAAGGGCGTAAAGCAGAAATTGATCGACCTTATTCCGCGCATCCTGTTCGCGGGCGAAAACGCGGGAAATCTAACGGAAAAAGGCGCGGCGCTTATCGATCCGTCGGGATGGATAAAGCCCGGTACGCCTCTGTGCCCGCCCGAAGGCGACGCGGGTACGGGCATGGTCGCAACGAACAGCATCGCTCCGCGCACGGGCAACGTATCGGCCGGGACGTCGATCTTCGCTATGGTCGTGCTCGAAAAGCCGCTTAACGGCGTATATCCCGAAATCGACATGGTGACCACGCCGACGGGAAGCCCCGTAGCAATGGTACACTGCAACAATTGCACGTCCGACCTCGACGCATGGATCAATCTTTTCGGAGAACTATTCGAAGCGGCGGGGGCGGAGATTGACAAAAGCGAGCTGTACGCCGCGTTCTACAACGCCGCGCTCGACTCCGCGCCGGACGCGGGCGGTATATTGAACTACAACTATCTTTCGGGCGAACACATTACGCGCATCGAATCGGGAATACCGCTGATCATGCGGCTACCGGAAACGCGGCTGACGCTGGGCAGTTTCGCAAGGAGTCTGCTGTTTTCCTCCGTCGCGACGCTCAAGCTAGGCATGGATATCCTTACCGAAAAGGAAAACGTGCGGCTTAGCTATATCAACGGCCACGGTGGCCTGTTCAAAACGAAGCGGGTCGGGCAAAAGATTCTAGCGGACGCGCTTGGTGTTCCCGTAAAGGTTTCCGAGACGGCGGGCGAAGGGGGCGCTTGGGGCATAGCCATATTGGCCGGTTACCTCGCTTGGCGTTCAAAGGGCGAAAGCCTCCCCGATTACCTCGACGCGCGGATATTCGTCTCGCAGGAATCCAGCACGGAAGAGCCCGATGAAATGGGCGCAAAAGGCTTCGCGGCATATATGGAAAGCTATGTCAAGGGCCTGAACGTAGAGCGCTTGGCGGTCAAATTGTTTTCGTAAATTACCTGTAGGGACGCGATATATCGCGTCCGTGAATATAAGAAATATCAGTTGGGTCACGGACGCCATATATGGCGTCCCTACAAGAAAGGTATTTGAAAATCGTATGTTAAGCGAACTGAAGCAAAGCGTATTTGAAGCAAACCTCTTGCTGCCCAAGTACGGGCTTGTCACGTTTACCTGGGGAAACGCCTCGGGCATAGACCGTAATAGCGGGCTGGTCGTCATCAAGCCCTCCGGCGTGGAGTACGAAGACATGACGGCAAACGACATGGTCGTCGTTGACCTTTCAAGCGGCGAGCGCGTCGAGGGCGCGCTTTCTCCGTCTTCCGATACGCAAACGCACCTGGCGCTGTACAGGGCTTTCCCCAAAATCGGCGGCGTCGTACATACGCACAGCCGCTGGGCCACGATTTTCTCGCAGGCCGGCTTGGGTATTCCCGCGCTTGGTACGACGCACGCGGACTACTTTTACGGCGAAATCCCATGTACACGCATGATGACGCCGGAGGAAATACAAGGCGATTACGAATTGGAAACAGGCAGCGTAATTATAGAGCGCTATAAAAATCTCGATCCAAACGACATTCCCGCCGCCTTGGTATATAGCCACGGGCCATTTGCTTGGGGAACGGACGCGCATAACGCCGTCCATAACGCCGCCGTGCTGGAAGAGGTCGCGTTCATGGCGTGGCATAACCTCCAGCGTGACGGCGTAACGCCGATGCAGCAGGAGCTACTCGGCAGGCACTATCTTCGCAAGCATGGCGCGAATGCGTATTACGGGCAGAAACAAACGACAAAATAAATTATTTGTAGGGGACGATGGCAATCGTCCCGTGCCAGATCTGCGGGGGGGATTGCCATCCGCCTCTACGATATAACACTGCAATGCTAATTATTTTTTGGAAGGAGCAATTGAAATGAAAAACTTACCTGGCGTAAAACTTGGCTTGATTTCCGTATCGAGGGACTGCTTCCCTATACAGCTCTCCGAGGCTCGCCGCGCGGCAGTAAAAAAGGCGTTTGGCGATATCTACGAATGCAAAGTAACTGTTGAAAACGAGCTCGATATGCTCAAAGCCGTCGCGGACGTCGAAGCGGCCGGCGTAAACGCGCTGGTCGTATTCCTCGGCAATTTCGGCCCGGAAAGCTCCGAGGTCATGCTAGCCCAGCGCTTTAGTGGCCCGACGATGTTCGTCGCCGCCGCCGAGGACGCCGCCGACAAGCTCGTAGACGGGCGCGGCGACGCGTACTGCGGCATGCTGAACTGCTCTTACAACCTGGGGCTGCGCAATATCAAGGCGTTTATCCCCGAATATCCCGTGGGAACGGCGGAGGATATCGCGAAGATGATCGCGGATTTCGTCCCCGTCGCCCGGGCGCTCATTGGCCTGTCGAAGCTTAAAATAATTACTTTCGGCCCGCGCCCGCAGGACTTCATGGCCTGCAACGCGCCAATAAAACAGCTGTTCAACCTCGGCGTCGAAATTCAGGAGAATTCCGAGCTCGATCTGCTCGTCGCCTTCAACCAGCACGCAAACGACGAGCGCATTCCTAGCGTCATCGCCGACATGGAAAAGGAGCTCGGCGACGGCAACAAGATGCCCGGCATACTGCCCAGGCTTGCGCAGTACGAGCTTACGCTGCTCGACTGGGCGGAAGCGAACAAGGGCAGCCGCGAATATGTCGCGTTCGCGAATAAATGCTGGCCCGCGTTTCAGACGGAATTTGGCTTCGTGCCGTGCTATGTGAATAGCCGCATGAACTCGATGGGCATACCCGTCGCCTGCGAAACGGATATCTACGGCGCTCTGTCGGAATACATAGGCACGGCCGTTAGCGGCGAAAGTGTTACGCTGCTCGACGTAAACAATTCCGTTCCAGCCGATATGTACGCCTCTGAAATCAAAGAAAAGTACGGCTTAGCGCATACCGATACGTTCATGGGGTTCCATTGCGGAAATACGCCCTCCTGCCGCCTGAGGAAGGGCGAGATGAAATATCAGCTCATCATGAAGCGCTCTCTCGAACCGGATAGCGAGCCGAATATCACGCGCGGCACGCTCGACGGCGATATCGCCCCCGGCGACATCACGTTCTACCGCTTACAGGGGACAGCTGAAGGCGGGCTAAAAGCCTACATCGCGCAAGGCGAGGTGCTGCCAGTCGCGACGCGTTCCTTCGGCGGCATCGGCGTCTTCGCCATTCCCGAAATGGGCCGCTTCTACCGGCACGTCTTGATCGCCGACCGTTACCCGCATCACGGCGCCGTCGCGTTCGGACATATCGGCAAGGCGCTCTTCGATATCTTTTCCTATCTTGGCGTAGAGAAAATCTCGTACAATCTCCCGAAGGGGCTGCCGTATCCGACGGAGAATCCTTTTGCGTAGGGTAAAAAACAAACCCTTAGGGCGGCCGACGGCCGCTCTAAGGGTTGAAACAGTGTGTTTTAATCATTATTGTTCCAGTTGTTTTCTGACATCCATTCTGCCGTAAATAATTCTATGTATATCTACCGTCCTAGCTTTATCATTTATAGCAATAAGATCCAAATCGGCCATCGGCAAATAACGCAGCTTATACTTCTTCATAGCCGTATTTCGACCTGAACTTCCCGAAGACCTCATCATGGCTTAACAATTTAGTCGACGGATCGTTCGCCTGAACCTGCGCTTCGCTTAGCTTCGCCCGTATCATTTGCTTGTAGGCATATTCGTCGGATACCAAATCAAAAGGCAGCTTGCCTTCTCGGACAGTTGCTTTCATGAACGCGTTGAGCAATCCGGTCATTGGCAGGCCCATATCCGCAGCTATGGTTTCGAATCGCCGTTTTAAATCGGCGTCAGCACGAAATGTAATACTCGTAGTGGACATAGCAACCCCCTCTTGTAAGTTATTGTACAGAATATAACTTACCAAGTCAAGGTGGAAATATCCCTACTTCTTCAACTGCTTCAAAATTCCCGAAAGCCGGCGTCGCTGCTCCTGGGTCAGCATCGGTGAAACGCTGCGCGCAAAGGCGTCGAGTTTTTTGTCGTCCAGCGTGCCCTTTTTGCGCTCCTCTTCGGCCAGCTTCATCAGCTCGTCCATGAGCTCCGACTGTGTTTTCCCTTCATATTTGTGGAGCGATTTTTCTATCGCTTTCGCTTCGCGCTTTGTTTTCTCGTCGAACTGATCGAGAATTTCCACGGCTTTCTCTTGCGTCAGGCTCTCTTTAGCGCTTTTGAACGAACGAATGTCCCTCATCGCTTCGCACCATCCTCACCAATATTCACTCCATTGTATTCATAAAGCGGCATGAAAGTGCACACTGGCGCTCTTCGGGCATAGAATGAGAATAATGACTGGATTGGAGGCGCTTTATTTGAGAAGGCTTCCTAGAATTTATGTTGAAGCTCGTCCGGCAAACGCTTGCCCGCGCTGCGGTAAAATACATATTCACTGCGGCGAAGGCTGCCCCTGTGAGCGCTCGCAGCCATGCGACGATGAGGACGCGCGCTCAGCGCAACGCGAGCAACGGCATGAACATCATCATGGAGCTCCGTGTTATCAGAGCTGCGAGACATGTCACGATCAGTGCCGCTGTCCCAAATGCGGACACGGCTTCGCCTGGTCGCCGGCGCCTTGCGCGCGCTGCGGAAAGCCGCACGGATCTCGGCAGCCATGGATATCTCCGGGCGCTTCTTCGTTCGCTCCCGAAATAATAGATAGACCTGTTGAAGGCGGGTTTTCGCGCCTTTTTGGCGACAATTCCATGCTGGGCGCGCTTATGATGCTGTCGCTTTTCGGCGGCGGCCTAGGCGGAATCTCCGAAATTCGGCAACTGTTTATGCACCCGATGTTTCAGCTATTAGAGATAATAAACAACATGAAAAATGGCGGGAACCTTTTAGAGGCCCTCGGACCCGTCCTCAGCAGCCAGGACGTGGGCGCGTTGGGGGATATTCTGGCGGGGCTGAATAAGAATAACGTTTGTTAGGCAAACAGTGTAGGGAACGGTTCCAAACCGTTCTGTAACTCAGATGGTTCGGGCGGGTTTGGAACCCGCCCCTACAAGATTAGAATGCTTTTTAGGTCGCGGGCGGATTGCCATCCGCCCCTACACACAAACACGTTTTGCTATCTCATTCGCCTCGAACTTGATTTTCTCGATATCCAGCGTTTTATACTCGCCCTTATAGTAAAGAACTTTTCCGTCCGTCATGTTCATCGCCACGTCCCCCATGCCCGCCGAGTACACGACGTTTTTCAGCGCGTCATTCACGGGGTTCATGTGCGGATGTTCGAGCGATATCGCGACGAGGTCGGCCGCTTCGCTCTCCGCAATCGCCTTGCAGCCCATTCGCAGTGCCTTCGCCCCGTTGGCGGACGCCATTTTGAGCGCCGTATCTGCGGGCACGGCGACAGGGTCACGCATGAAGCCCTTGTGCAGCGTCGCGGCGAGTCGCATCTCCTCGAACATATCGAGGTTGTTGTTGCTGGCCGCGCCGTCCGTGCCGAGGGCGACGTTTACGCCCGCCTTCAGCATCTTCGGCACGGGCGCTATACCGCTTCCGAGCTTTAGGTTTGATTGCGGGTTGTGCAGCACATTTGCGCCGCGCGCGGCAATAAGGGCGATATCGTCGTCCGTCACCTGTACGCAGTGCGCCAAAAGCGTCCGCTCCGATAAAAGCCCCAGCTCCTCAAACCAAGCGACGGGAGTCTTTGCGTGCCGCTCTATGCATTGCGCGTGCTCCTCCTGGCTCTCGGAGCAATGGATATGCAAGAGCGCATCGCGCTTATTCGCCTCGTCGCGCGTACGCAGAAGCGTCTCTTTTGAGCACGTGTATTCGGCGTGCGGCCCGAAGCTTATGGCAATCCTGCCGTTTTCCGCGCCGTGCCATCTGTCGTATAGCGCTATGGCCTCGTCTACGCGGAAATCGCCATCGCCGGAAGTGATAGCCCGGCAAAGCGCCCCGCGCAAGCCGCTTTCGCATACGGCTTCAATAAACGTATCCGTGAAGAAATACATGTCGTTGAACGCCGAAACGCCGCTGCGGATCATCTCCGCGCACGCCAAGCGCGCGGCAATCAGCGCGTCCTTCGCGCTCAGCTTATCCTCCATAGGCCAGATGCGCGTTTCGAGCCATGTCAAAAGCGGCATATCGTCAGCCGCGCCGCGAAAGAGCGTCATTGGCAGGTGCGTATGCGCGTTGACGAACGCGGGCATTAAAAGACAATTATCGAGCGATATTACTTCGTCCGCCTCAAAGCCAGCGCCGTCTCCAACGAGCGCTATTTTGCCATTTTCCACGGCCACGTTCGCGCGTACGAAGCTGCTACCCTCGGCATTGAGCGTTAGCGCTCCCTTTAAAAGTATTTTCATCAATCGTTCGCCCCCTCCAGATACGCCTTCTGCTCCGACGTCAGCGCGTCGATGGAGACGCCCAGCGTGTTAAGCTTCAAATTCGCAACGAAGCTGTCGGCCTTCTTCGAAACGTCGTATACCTTCGGTTCTCGGCGCTCCGCTTCCGTCGCGAGCTCGACTACGGAGAGCGCCTGCAAAGCGAAGCTCATGTCCATTATCTCGACGGGATGGCCGTCCCCGGCGACGATATTTACGAGCCGCCCGTCCGCCAATAGGTTCAAAACGCGCCCGTCGGGCATGATATAGCCCAAAACGTCCTTGCGCCGCTGAACTTGTAATTCCGCCAGCTCCGCCAGATGAATTTTGTTTATCTCAACGTCGAAATGGCCCGCGTTTGCCAAAAGCGCGCCGTCCTTCATGACCTTGAAATGCTCTTTCGTTATAACGTCCTTGCAGCCCGTAAGCGTAACGAAGATATCGCCAATTTTCGCCGCCTCTGCCATCGGCATGACGCTGTAGCCGTCCATAGCGGCTTCTATCGCCGCGACGGGATCGACTTCTGTTATTACGACGCGCGCACCCAGCCCCCGCGCCTTTTCCGCAACGCCGCGCCCGCAGTGTCCAAAGCCCGCTACGACGACGACCTTGCCGGGAATGACCAGATTTGTCGCGCGCATGATGCCGTCCCAGGTGGATTGGCCCGTACCGAAGCGGTTATCGAAGAGATGCTTGCAATCCGCGTCGTTTATGGCGATCATCGGGAAGCGCAGCGTACCTTCGCGCTCCCTCGCGCGCATGCGCATGACGCCCGTAGTCGTCTCCTCGCAGCCGCCAATAATATAGCCCGCCAAATGCGAAAGCTCGCCATGTAAAAGCTGTAAAAAGTCGCCGCCGTCGTCTATTATCAAGTCTGGCCCAAAAGCGAGCGTTTGGCGCAGATGATCCATGTATTCTTCCTTCGTGGCGTTGTACCAGGCGTATACGTTTAAGCCCCGCGCGTCAAGCGCCGCGCATATTTCGTCGCGAGTAGTCAAAACGTTGGAGCCCGTAATTGCGACTTCCGCCCCCGCCGCCGCGAGCAGGCAACCGAGCCTCGCCGTCTTCGCTTCCAGGTGGACGCTCACGGCGACCTTTTTGCCCTTGAGCGGCAAGGTTTGGCGGTATTCCTTTTCAAGCGCGGCCAAAAGCGGCATATGCGCCGAAGCCCATTCGATGCGCTGTTCGCCCTCTTTGGCGAGCGCCGGATTGCGGATGATGCTCATATAATTCACCTCATATTTATTTGCGCCCGACCAAAATTTGTCGCGGCAATTATTACAGATGCTTTTTTATATTCTCGTCTGTTATGGATAGATTCGCTAAATACTTGGCAAAAGCCTCTTTTAGTTCGTCGCGGCGCAGCGCGAATTCCACCGTCGCCGCCAAAAAGCCCATCTTGTCGCCCACGTCATAGCGCAGGCCCTCGAATTCACAGGCGTACATCGGGTGCGTCTTCGCGAGCGTATTCAGCCCGTCCGTAAGCTGGATTTCGCCTATCGCCCCCGGCGCGGTGTTTCCCAGAATCGGGAAGATCGCCGGGTCGATAATATAGCGCCCCATAATCGCGATATCGCTCGGCGCGTCTTCCGGCGAAGGCTTTTCGACAAGCTCCTTGATCTTTATGGAGCCGTCCTTCATGTCGCCGTCCGGGCGCACTATGCCATAACGCGAAACCTGGCTGCGCTCTACACGCGCTACGCCGAGCACAGAAGCGCCCGTACGCTCGTGAACGCAAATAAGCTGACTAAGCGCCGGCGTTTTGGAATGGATAACGTCGTCCCCCAAAAGGACGGCGAACGGCTCGTTTCCGATGAACGCGCTCGCGCAGTGGACGGCGTGGCCCAGACCGCGCGCCTCCTTTTGGCGAATATAGTGGATATTCGCGAGGTCGCTTATTTCCCGCACGGTTTGGAGCATTGCGTTCTTATGGGTACGCTCAAGCTCGAATTCGAGCTCTATCGAGCGGTCGAAATGGTCTTCGATGGCCTTTTTTGTGCGCCCCGTGATGATAATTATATCCTCTATGCCGGAACGAACCGCCTCCTCGACTATGTATTGAATCGTGGGCTTGTCCACGATCGGAAGCATTTCCTTCGGCTGCGCCTTCGTCGCCGGTAAAAAGCGCGTTCCCAGCCCCGCCGCGGGGATTACGGCCTTGCGTATGGGCATTTCTGCACTCCTTTTATTCGTAATGCGTCCACATGCTAATAATTTTTATAATGCCTTGAAAGGGCTTTCCGTTCTCGTCTTAAATATTATATTACATCGGGCCATACATCGGATAGCGGCACACATTCCGACAATGGTGTATTTAATCCATCTTGAATTATCTCCTCCATACCGGGTACAGATAACAGATAATTGGTTTCAAAGATGTTCTCCATTATTTCCTCTCCTTTCTCTCGTATTTATGTTCGGGCGATTTCGAATCGCCCCTACAGTTTTGGGTCGGGCGCTATTGCGCCTTACTGCGCATCTTCAAACGCATCTCCTTTGAGAGGTGCATCTTTCTCAGCCTGATGTTCTTCGGCGTAATCTCTACGAGCTCGTCGTCCGCGATGAANNGCGATGAATTCGAGCGACTGCTCGAGCGAAAGCCTCGTCGGCGTAACGAGCCGCAGCGCCTCGTCGGAGCCGGACGCGCGCATGTTCGTAACGTGTTTTTTCTTGCATACGTTTACGACGACGTCCTCGGCTTTCGCGTTTTCGCCAACGATCATACCTTCGTATACCGGCGTAGAGGCGGCTATAAAGAGCTTGCCGCGCTCCTGCGCGTTAAACAGGCCGTATGCCGTCGCCTCGCCCGTTTCGTGCGCGACGAGCGCGCCGCGCGAAGCACCGGACAGGTCGCCCTTATAAGGCTCGTAGCCCGCGAATATCGTATTCATAACGGCGTTGCCCTTCGTGTCCGTTAAGAGCTCCGAGCGGTAGCCCATTAACGTGCGCGACGGTATCTTAAACTCGACGCGTACGCTCCCATCGCTTGAGCGCATATCGACGAGCTCCGCCTTGCGCGCGCCCAGCCTTTCCATAACCGTGCCGACGTATTCCTCCGGCGTATCGACGATAAGCTGCTCCATAGGCTCGAGCTTGTGGCCGTTTTCGTCCTCGGAATATATAACCGTCGGGCGCGAAACGGAGAATTCGTAGCCCTCGCGCCGCATCGTTTCTATTAAAATCGACAGATGCAGCTCGCCGCGCCCGGATACCTTAAACGTATCCGTCGAACCGGTTTCCTCTACGCGCATGCTTACGTTCGTCTGCAATTCCTTAAACAGCCGGTCGCGCAGATTGCGCGAGGTGACGTACGCGCCCTCCTTCCCCGCGAACGGGGAGTCGTTGACGCAGAAGTTCATCGAAATCGTCGGCGGGTCGAGCCGAACGAACGGCAGCGGCTCGACTTTGGCCGGATCGCACAGCGTTTCGCCGATGCCGATATCCGATATACCCGATATGGCGACGATATCGCCCAATTTCGCGCTCTCGACCTCCACGCGCTTTAGCCCTTGGAATTGGTACAGGCGCGAAATCTTGCAACTAACGTTGCCGCCTTGCTTACATAGAACCGCCTGCTGTCCTTCTTCGATCGAGCCGCGTTCCACGCGCCCGATGCCAATGCGCCCGACGTAATCGTCGTAATCGACGCTGGAAATAAGTACCTGAAACGGCCCTTCGGCGTCGCCTGCGGGCGCTGGGATATGCTCTATAATGGCGTTCAATAGCGGCAGCATGTTTTCGCCTGCTTCGTCGGGACGATGCGTCGCGTAGCCGTCGCGCCCGGAAGCATAGACGACCGGGAAGTCGAGCTGATCCTCGTCCGCGCCAAGCTCGATAAACAGGTCGATCAATTCATCAACGACCTCACTCGGCCGCGCGGACGGCCTGTCGAGCTTGTTTATGACGACGACCGGCTTCTTGCGTAGCGCCAGCGCTTTACGCAAAACGAAGCGCGTCTGCGGCATGCAGCCCTCGAAAGCGTCCACCAATAGCAAAACGCCGTCCACCATCATGAGGATGCGCTCGACCTCGCCGCCGAAATCGGCGTGTCCCGGCGTATCTACTATATTTATTTTCGTATTGCCAAACAATATAGCGGTATTTTTGGATAAAATAGTTATACCGCGTTCGCGCTCGAGGTCGTTTGAGTCCATAACGCGCTCCGCGACCTGTTCATTTGCCCTAAATACGCCGCTCTGGCGCAAAAGCTGATCCACCAGCGTGGTTTTGCCATGATCGACGTGCGCGATAATCGCCACGTTGCGAATGTTGTTTCTAGTATAGTTTTCTGCCATAAAGTTCGTTTATTGCTCTCCAATCCGTATGGTTTTTCACAAATAAGTATTTTACCATACTGAAGGGCGTATGTAAAATAACTGAAACTTCGCAGTAAGAAACCGCGTCTGCACCTTGAAAAATCAATACGTAAGCCATAGAAACTCATCTGTTAAAATCGCATATAAGCTCGCCGATGGAAAACGGATTTGCCTGGATGTCTCGATAGAAGTCAGG
>DBDD01000308.1:0-274 GCA_002293365.1 Christensenella sp. UBA941
CCAGGAAAATTTTTCCGGTTACGGCGGTTTCTATGGCCTATATTGGCATCCCCCGTGATCTCACGAAGGTCAAGAGTAAGGTGGCGCTCAATTTAACAAAGCGCCAACTCATCTGCTTTTCCATCGCCGCCGCCTTTGGCGTGCCCGTCTATTTTCTCAGCAGGGGCGCGCTCGGCGGTTCCGTGGCGGTATTCCTTATGATCGGCGTCATGCTGCCTTTTTTCTTCTTCGCGATGTTCGAGCGCGACGGGCAGCCCGCCGAAAAGGTTCTCAA
>DBDD01000308.1:457-599 GCA_002293365.1 Christensenella sp. UBA941
CGTCGCCGCCCAAGCCGCAAGGCAAGGGCGGCGGACAAAAGCCGTCAGGCGGCGTTTCACGTTCTATAAAGACGCGCCTGTTCGGTCAGGCCGACGCGCCGCAGACGGTTCAGCAGTCCATTCCGTATAAGGAGATGTGTAG
>DBDD01000308.1:667-843 GCA_002293365.1 Christensenella sp. UBA941
TACTGCTCGTTCCTCAATTATTTTGACAGCAGTATTCATTTTCAGCTCACCTTCATTAATAAGAGGGCCAACATCAAGGATTTTGAGCGCTCGATAGAAATCCCCGGCCAGTTCGACGCGTTTGACAGCATCCGCAGGGAATACGTCGAGATGCTGAAGGCCCAGCTCGCGAAGGG
>DBDD01000308.1:928-1840 GCA_002293365.1 Christensenella sp. UBA941
GCTGGGCGTGACGGCGTATCCGCTTTCGGGCTTGGAGAGGCTGGCTGTGCTGCACGGGCAATTACACCCGGACGGTCAGGAGAAGCTTCGCTTCGATTGGAAGGATATCGCAAAGACGGGGCTCTCCACGAAGGATTACATCGCGCCGTCCGGCTTCGACTTCAGGGACGCCCGGACATTCCGCATGGGCGAACATTACGGCGCGGCCAGCTACGTTCAGATCATCGCGCCGGAGCTCTCCGACCGTATGCTTTCGGATTTCCTCGACCTAGACACCACGGTTACGGTCACCATGCATATCCGCTCTATCGATCAGGCGGAAGCGATCAAGACGGTCAAGCGCAAGCTAACCGATTTGGACGCCATGAAGATATCGGAGCAGAAAAAAGCGGTTCGGAGCGGGTATGATATTGACGTTTTACCGTCCGATCTCGTCACCTACGGCTCCGAGGCAAAGGCGCTGCTGGAAGAACTGCAAAGCCGCAACGAGCGCATGTTCCTCGTTACGATGCTCATAACGAACACGGCGAAAAAGCGGCGGAAGCTGGACAACGATCTTTTCGCGGCGGCGGGCGTCGCGCAGAAGTACAACTGCGGCATAAAGCGCTTAGATTACCAGCAGGAGCAGGCGCTTATGTCCACGCTGGCGCTTGGGCAGAATCACATTGAGATTCAGCGCGGGCTCACGACCAGTTCTACGGCGATATTCATGCCGTTTTCGACGTGCGAGCTGTTCCAGCATGGCGAGGCGCTTTATTACGGTTTGAACCCGCTTTCGAACAATATTATAATGGCCGATAGAAAGCGTTTGAAGGCCCCGAACGGGCTTTTCCTCGGAACGCCGGGCAGCGGCAAATCCTTCAGCGCGAAGCGGGAAATGCTCAATGTATTCCTGACAACAAATGATGATAT
>DBDD01000308.1:1905-2081 GCA_002293365.1 Christensenella sp. UBA941
GACATTAACCCGGATTATTCTGACGAGGAAAATCCTTTGACCTTAAAAAGTGACTTCATTTTGTCGCTGTGCGAGCTCATCGTCGGCGGCAAGGACGGGCTTGCTCCGGTTGAAAAAACGATTATTGACCGCTGCACCCGCCTTGTTTACCGTGATTACCTCGCGAACCCCTCGCC
>DBDD01000308.1:2137-2463 GCA_002293365.1 Christensenella sp. UBA941
ACCGGCTCGCTCAATGTTTTCAATCATCGTACCAATGTTGACGCCAAGTCCAGGGTTATTTGCTATGATATCAAGGACTTGGGAAAAGGCTTAAAGAAAATAGCGATGCTGGTGTTGCAAGACGCCGTTTGGAACCGAGTTACCATCAATCGCGCACTGCATAAAACGACTTGGTTCTACTGTGATGAGTTCCATTTATTGCTAAAAGAGGAACAAACTGCCGCCTACTGTATCGAAATCTGGAAGAGATTCCGAAAATGGGGCGGCATACCTTCAGGGCTGACGCAGAATGTAAAGGATTTCTTGAGTTCCCATAATGTGGAAAG
>DBDD01000308.1:2647-3296 GCA_002293365.1 Christensenella sp. UBA941
AGCAGCCAGTCGCCTAAAATGGCATCTGTCCACATACAAGAAAGATGAATAAAAGCGCTTGTAAGTTGGATAGAAGACAACAAATGCCGGGGTACTTGGTACTCCGGCTTCATTTTACTATGGAGGGCTGAGATATGGATTACGAGAACAAACGCAAGCAGTACATCGATCATATAAACGCAAAGATTCTGCCGCATATCGATTACTTCAAGCTGCAAAAGTCATACGAGACGGACATGACCTACGCGAAAGGAATACTCAACCGTTTCCATGAGGCGATGCTCACCGTGTATGGCGGCGAGTGCCTGGATTACTTGGGCGAAGGCGATGCGTTCGCCGTCATCCCCGGCGTAATACAAGGGAGAGAAAGCGGAAAGCTCTGTCTCGCTTTGCTGGAGTTCGACCTTTCCTCGCATTGCGAACATTGGAACACGGTGTATCTTTGCGAATACGGCGCAATATCGCAGTCCGGCGGGAAACGATACGGCACAAAAGAAATGAACGCCATGTTCATTCCGTATGATTACGGCTATACGGCCAACCTTCCGAACGACATTCATTGCGATATAGACCGCTTACCGCGCGCCATCCGGGATGTGCTGAGTGATTTCAGGCAGCATCATGCGGTATTGCGCAATGAACAGGCGAT
>DBDD01000083.1 GCA_002293365.1 Christensenella sp. UBA941
GGCTCGCCGTGATCATCACGCCGCCGATACAGTTAAGATGTTGAATCGCGAAGGATATCTGCGGTACGGCGCGTATCCCCTCGAATAGAAACGCCTTTATGCCGTTGCCGCAAAGCACAAGCGCCGTTTCCAGCGCGAATTCCTCCGACATCCTGCGCGAATCGTAAGCGATAGCAACGCCGCGCTCCTTTGCGCCGGCCTCGTCCAATAGATATTCGGCGAGGCCTTGCGTCGCTTTTCGGACGTTATAGACGTTCATCCGGTTCGAGCCGGCGCCTAAAACGCCGCGCATCCCGGCCGTGCCGAAAGAAAGCTCTGTAAAAAAGCGATCCTCAACTTCCTTTTCGTCGCCCCCGACGCCTATAAGCTCCTCGCGATCCGCCGCACTAAGGCCCTCGTAGCCTAGCCATTGTTCGTATGCATTTCTAGCGGTCATAAAGCGTCCTCCTACAATATTATTATCCCGCGTCAGACTACGGGAACTTCACCTCATCAATTACGGTTTCGACTTCGATTTTCTTTGATATTATGCGATGACTAAAGAGCGCAGAAGCTATATTGCTTCCATAATAATCTGGAATCGGCCAGTAAACGCTGTCGCTTTCGGAAACATGCAAGGAGTACGTATCCTTCCCTTCGTCGTCTGCTTTTTTAATTTGATCAATATAAGAATTTATCAGAGCAGCTTTTGCTTCAGGCGAACCTTTTCCCCCCGCCCCAGGCTGCAAGCGCGAGCTCGATAGCATTAGCAATAGAATAGTGGTCACCAGCGGAATTATGGCTTTGACTCTTTTGGCTTTCTCTAAAACGAACAGAACAGCCATGGCAATGATTAACAGCAAGAAAAAGAATACCCCATAAACAACATCGATTCTCGCAGTGAGACTCATATTCGCTTTTGCGGACACTAAAACACAAAATATAAAGGAAAAAACGGATGACAGCAAACACAATATAACCGGAAAAAGAAATTTTTTAGCGTCTTTCCTGTGTCTAAAATATAGAAACGCTGCAAAGCATATTAATATTACTGCCAATACGGCGACGATTGTATTGATTGTAGGCAAGATGTTGTCGCGAAAATACAAAACCGACTCTCGCATTCTTCCCCTGAAAACAGGACTAAGTATTGATCCGAAAAAAATGTCGCCGAAATCTGCTTTTGCGCGGCCGCCGGCTAACTCAAAAACCATCGCAATTAAAAATCCGGCTAGCACGAAGACAACTATATTGTTATGCTTTATTATAGTCAGCCCAAAGTTCTTTATCTTTTCCAAAAAATTCTTGCCCTTGGCCTGAACAAAGCGAAGAATTGCAATGTTTAGACAAAAAACAGCCAAAATCGCAGCGGAGAATTGCATGGAAAAAATCGCGAAGTAAAGCGCCACAATCATAAAGCCTGATTTCAGCGAACTTTCGAAGCTTAAATCCCTACCCTCGATAAAGCGTTTTAATAATTCGCAAACGAGTATGGAGTTCATGATATTAGGAATTGTATAGAAAAAGTAGGTTGTTAATGTCGAACTATAAAAAAGGTATTTATAAGACGCAGCGCTGTTATCGAAGAGCAAGAAACACAACATTATCAGGAATAGGCCCTCTAGCGCACACATCGTTTTATTGCTTTGTAAAGCAAAGAGCAAACGACAAAGCGCGCCATAGAACGCCGTAATAAACGCCGCAACTACAAACGCAACAACAAGGCTTATGGATAAAACATAATCTCCCGTAACCGGAAAAACTACAAATGCGGCAAAACGCCCCACTATCGGTGTTAGAACCTCCTGAAACACGCGGCTGGGATTCCATGCATCTATTTGGGGAAGCGGCAGTCTTTGCGCATATCCGCCATATCCGCCTATGTATCCCCAATCATCTAGGTCGTAGGGAATTATAGGATTAATCACGGAAAAGAATATGAGCATAGCGCAAAACACCAGCGCTGCGCCTATAATAAACTGCGGATTTCTTATGCGATTTGTGACTTTTTCCATGGGCACCTCAAACGATGTTATTTCGAACTGCGTACAAAATACCGGATATGCGAAAAGGAGACGAGTAAATCCAACTCTCTCCTAATGCCGTCAAAAATGCAGTAAGTTATTTACTTCTTGTCGTCGGTCTTAATTTCCTCGGTCATGGAGTTTTCTACGTCGGAATTCTCGACCGTCGCGATTGCGCCGCGCGTGAATACGAGCTTGACCTTATCCGGCCCGACTTCGATCGTGGCGATATCGTCCCTTATGGAAACGATGCGGCCGTAAATACCGCCGATGGTGCGGATACGGTCGCCCGGCTTAAGATCCGCAAGCATCTGCTTGACCTTTTTGTCGCGCCTGCGCTGCGGCAGGATGATTAGGAACACGAACACCGCGACCATCGCGATCATCAGAAATGGGCCAGACGCGTTCTGGATGAGGTTTGGATCCAAAAAAATGCACCGTCCTTTGTAAACTGTGAAACACCGTTTAATTTTGTCCATTGTATAGATTCTAGGGGCCAAAGTCAAGAAACACTTGTTGATTTCAACGGGCTAACTTATAATAGTACAGATAGCGGCTAAGGTTCGTCCCTACAAAAGGAGGGCATATGCTTTTTACCAAGATGCACGGCTTGGGCAACGACTTTATCGTAATAGACGCCCCCGACGCCCAAAAATACAGCGTTCCCGACATGTCGCGCGCCCTTTGCGACAGGCATACCGGCATAGGCGCAGACGGACTTATCCTCGTCGTCCCCTCGGCGCAGTGCGACTTGCGCATGCGCATATTCAACCAAGACGGCACGGAGGCCGAGATGTGCGGCAACGGNNTACGCGTACGAGCGCGGCCATGTAGACAAATCGCGCTTTAGCGTCGAAACCCTGGCCGGCGTCGTCGAGCCCGAAATTATGCTTGAGGACGGTGCAATCATAGGCGTACGCGTGAAGATGGGCAAGCCGGGGCTACAGCGCGGCGATGTTCCCATGCAAGGCCCGCCCGGACGCGTTATAAACGAACAGCTCGCCGTTAAAGCCGGTAAATTCCGCGTATCGGCGCTATCGATGGGCGTGCCGCACGCCGTCGTATTCGTGGACGAAATAGACGCGGAGGAGGCGGCGCTCGTAGGCCCTCAAATCGAGCGGCATACCGCTTTCCCACACCGCACGAACGTCACCTTCGCGCG
>DBDD01000023.1 GCA_002293365.1 Christensenella sp. UBA941
AACGGTTATGAACCGTTCCCTACAAATCCCTAGCCTATTGCCCGTTCTCAACCCTTATCACGCTGTCAACGGATATAACGGCGTCGCATAGCTCAAGCGCTTTCAGCGCGGCCTGCATGGCCTTTTCCCGCGCGACGTGCGTAATAAACAGTATCGACGCCGCCGCGCTTTCAGTCGGCTGCTGCAATACCGATAGCAGCGAGATATTCTCGGCCGCGAAGCAGGATGAAATTTGAGCGAGGACGCCGACCCTGTCGACCGTCGTAACGCGCACGGCAAACGCGCAGCTCCAGTCGTCCTCGATAGGCGCTGGCTCCCTGGGTTCGAATTCGTTTTGGAAGGTTTGATAGCGGTGTTCTTCCCTATGCGCGGCATATAGCACGTCGCCCAAAATCGCGCTGGCTGTCGGCAGCATGCCCGCACCCTGGCCGAATAGCATGACGTCGCCCACGGCGTTGCCGTTTATATAAACAGCGTTAAAATTCGAGCGCACGGCGGCAAGCGGATGCGTAAGCGGGATCATCGTAGGATGTACGCGCGCTTCGATATGGTTGCCGTCGCGCTTTTTGCCGATAGCGAGCAGCTTTATGGTATAGCCGAGCATGCGGGCGTTTGAAAAATCAAGCGCGCTTATTTTCGTAATGCCCTCGCGGTATATCTTTTCGAGCGGTACGCGCGCGTGAAACGCCATCGAGCCCATGATCGAAAGCTTGTACACGGCGTCCCAGCCCTCGACGTCCGCCTCGGGCTTCGCCTCCGCAAAGCCGAGGCCTTGGGCCTCCTTGAGCATCTCTAAATAATCACGGCCGTCCGATTCCATGCCGGAAAGTATATAGTTCGTCGTACCGTTGATAATGCCCATGACGGAACGGATATTGTTGCCCTGGAGCGAGTCGGTTATCGTGCGTAAAAGCGGTATGCCGCCGCCGACGCTCGCCTCGAAATAGAAGCCCGCGCCGCCCGTTTTCGCGGCGTGTTCGAGCTCCGGCCAATGCTTGGCGACAAGCTCCTTATTGGATGTGACGACCGTCTTCCCGGCCAATAGGCACTTTAGTACAAAAGTCTTCGCGGGCTCCGTACCGCCCATGCACTCGACGACAATCGCGATATCCGTGTCGGAGGCGATATCGTCTATGGAAAGCGTATAGACCTCGCGCGGCGCTTTGTCTATGTTCGGCTCGCAGTCGAAGCCGCGGATAAGGACGCGCTTTACGGAAAGCGAAAGCTCCTCGCGGTGCTCGTAGTCCTTTTTATTGTCTTTAATAAGCGTATAGACGCCGCTGCCGACGACGCCGAAACCCAATATCGCAATGTTTATGTCTTTCATTGTGTGTCCTTCCTGTTGTATCTAAAAGTCTATCGTTACAAAAGTCTTTGATAATCCCTTCTAGCATAGATGACTCTTGCGACGGTAATTGTTTTTGATTGCTCATCAATCCAATAGAACATTGCTCTCAAATTGTAGATTTTCAAAGGCTTCCATGCTCAAAACGACCATATCGTCAAAACCGTTCTTAGTTAAGAATACGGGTTGTGCCGTCTCGTGTACGATTCTCGATATTTCCGAAAAATTGTTCCTCAAATCGGAAACGGGTCTTATATTATTTATTATTCATAACACTCCCTCCAACGCTATTCTAGCACAATTTCCCCAAAATATCACCCGCAGTTGCGCCTGTATAGATAATACAGCCCTTCGAGCGTAAGCGTCGGGTTAATCTCGCGGATCATGTCCGACGCGGAGGCCACCAGCCGCGCGAGGCCGCCCGTCGCGATGATTTTGGCGCGGGGCTCGCCCATTTCTTTCAGCATGCGCTTTATAATATAGTCTACCTGCCCGACAAAGCCGTAAACAAGGCCGGATTGAAGGCAATGCACCGTGTTCGTGCCGATGATCCTATCGGGCAGCACCAGCTCCACCATAGGCAGCCTGGAAGTATGCTCTATAAGGGTCTCCGTCGCTATGCGCAAGCCGGTCGATATCGCGCCGCCCAGGAATATTCCTTCGCGTGAAATCGCGCCGTAGCTCGTCGCCGTTCCAAAATCGACTACGATAACGGGGCCTCCATGGTTTTCGTAGGCGGCGACGGCGTTGCAAATCCTATCGGTACCCAAGAGATACGGGTCGTCGTATTGAAGCGCGATATTCATCTCCATGTGCGGCGTAACGATCATCGGCGATTTATGAAAATAATACGTACACATGTGTTCGAGCGTATAGTTCATAGAAGGAATGACGCTCGACATGACTACGCCCTCGATACTCGACATCTTCTCGTGTAAATGTTCGAAGCAGGATTCCATCAAAATACCGTATTCGTCGGCGGTCTTGATGCGATCCGACGCTATGCGCCAAGAGTGCCGCAGACCGTTTTCGTCGAAAAGACCTGTTTTTATGTTGGTGTTGCCAACGTCAAGCGCCAGAATCATGTGTGTTACCCCGCAGTTCTTTAAAGTAGCGCGTTTGAGAGGCGGCCCTTACGACGGCCCAGGTTAAAAACGCGCAGATCGCAGCCTCCGGAAGACCGTTAAAGAGGGCGATCCCTCCCGCCCAGGCGGCGACCTCCGCGGACGTTATCTTGAGTATTGCCGCCGCGTCGCCCGCGTAAAACAATACGATCATGCCCATGACAAAGACGGTATTGGCCAGAGAGCCGCATAGGGCCGTAATGAGTACGCGCACGTTCGGATGCTTTTTCTCCAGACGGACGAGCAGCCTGTAAACGAGATACGTTACGATGGGAATCAGAACGCGCGGCAAGATCGAAACCAGCGGATTCAAGAAAAGCGGGCTCAATAAAACCGGCTTGGTTATCGCGCTTATAAGGCTCTGTACGCCGAAAGCCGCTCCGAGAACAAGCCCTACGCCAAGCCCGCCTGCAATCGCGCCGATAATTACGGGAATATGCAGGATCGTCGCTGTCATCCATGGCAGCACGATTAAACCGATGCCCAGCGCTTCAAGCGCGATCATCAGCGCGAGCAGCATGCCCGCAAGTATTAGCTTCTGCGTGGAGAGCTTTTTAGTCGTTGTATTCAATGCCGTCCCCCCAACATTCCAAAGATTTCTAACTATTATAGCAATAGCCAAGAAGAACCGCAAGAAACAAACGTTTTTCAAATCTCCCTTATAAACGATTTTTCGCTTCGTAGCATAACATGTAAGAGCAATACAACGTACGCCGCGCCACTCCCTTTTTCTGTACATACTGCGGCAATATATAAGCCCGGTATGAAAACTTAAAAGGAGTGGTATTTAATGGGATGCTGCAAGAATCATTCGTGTGTTTGCGCTTGCCGCCATTGTTGCTCGCACGATACATCACAGTCGAGTAGCGGCGCGGGTATAACCGGCCCAACCGGCCCAACCGGCCCAAGTATCGGAGAGGGAGCCATGCCCCCCATAAGAGTCGGGACAAACGGCAACTGGATAGTCGGCGCAACGAACACCGGAG
>DBDD01000010.1 GCA_002293365.1 Christensenella sp. UBA941
GTCGCGGTCGGCGCCGGAGCCGGCGTGGCGGCAGGCGCTTGCGGCGTCATCCAATGCGTGGCGGGGCGGAACTTCGCCAAGCCTTCGTACTTGTTCGAAACCACAAACGAGATTACGTTGCTGGCGTTATCCGGCGTGGAGACGACGTAGATATTGCCTTTGCCGCCCCACGGTCCGCCGTCGGCGTTTTTAACCTTCGCGACGTTGTATACCAGCGTGTGGTTGCTGTCGTAAAGCGGGTAGAACCGATTGTATTTCATCGACTCGCTTGCCTCGCCGGCAGTCAGCGTACCCTTGCAAACGCCTTCAGTCGCCGTATTGGTTATCGCGGCGAAGTGCAGATAGTACGTTTGGGCCGACGTCGTAGCCGGAGCCATGTAGAGGCCCTGTAAGCCGTTGTTCGAATCGGTATTCAGCTCGAAGGCCGCCTTCGTGCTGGAGATCTGGCTGTTCTTCGTCACGGTCTGCGAATTGACGTTAAAGCCGTTAACTTGGGCAAAGAATGCCATATTCGCCGTGGAGAAATTTACGGCGTTGTTGGGGCTCGTAAATTCGAGCGAAGCCGTCTTTAGAGCCGTGCCGTCCCATCTGAGCGGGCCGTCCGTGTCCTTTTGGCCGGCGACGATAATCTCCGCAAGGAAGAATATCTGCGCGTTCGCGGCGTACGTATTGCCCGCCATGCTCGCGCCCCAGTTGCTGACCGTCAGGGACGTCAGATACGGGTCTGTTACAGTGAGCCTGTTAATGTAAACAGGGCTCTGCTTCGTCGCCGCGGTGCTGGCCGGTACGAGAGCGAACGCCGTAGAGGCGATGCTCATGAGCGTCATAACCACAAGCGCGAATACTAATACTTTTTTCATGCGAAAATCCCTTTCTGATTAATGATTATACAATGCTGTCGACGGGGTGCGTGTATTAAGTCCTTCGTCGAGAACACATTTAGACTATCATTTAATATATTCATTGTCAATTATTCTATTATATCATTATATGGTTTGAGTATGATAATATGGTAAACCAGGCTTTTTAAGGCTAATTCTCAGCGCCATAATATGGATTCATGGTAATTAGATGGTATTGTCTAATGGTAATTAAATGATATCATGGTACAGAATTGTAATATTATGAACATTCGGTATATATGTATAATGATGCGTTCTGCGAGTCGGTTTGACTGAAATGGCGCGCTTGAACTATAATTAAGGCAATAAGGGAAGGAATGCTCATGGATAAGCAAACTTTTCGACGCCGCGCGGCGGAGTTAGGCTTTGTGCGCGCCGCTTTCGTGTCCGCGAAACCTTTCTCGGGCTGGCGGGAAGCCGCGAGCAGGCTAATCGCGCCGCCAAAGCTGCTTGATGATCCTAAAGAAGCCTTGCCTGGCGCGACGTCTATAGCCGTGCTGCTATATCCCTACTCCCCCCTATTGCGCGCGTCCGGCGTTCCGCCGCTTTCTGGCTACTATTTCGGCGAGCACGCTTCCTATTTGGCGCTCCTAAAGCTTCAAGCCGAGTTTCCGTTTACATGCCGCGCTCCGCTGCCGAATAAACGCGCCGCCGAGCGGGCGTTTCCCGGCTGCCGCGGCATAAATGGGCTCGTAGGCGCAGCTGAGCGCGGCACGCGCGTCTGCATCCAGCTATTGGTGAACGGCGTCTTCGAGCCGGACGAACCCCAAACCGAGAATGCGGCCTCCTGCGTACGCTGCGGCAGATGCGCCAAAGCATGCCCTACGGGCGCGATATGCCGCGATTCGCTCGACGCGAATAAATGCCTGCGCTCGTTTCTGTCCGGCGGCGTGATGCCTGGCGAAGTCAAGGCGAAGCTAAACGCGCTCTTGGGCTGTGAAATCTGCCAAAGCGTTTGCCCGCGCAACGCCGGGATAGACGCAATAGCGCCTTCCGAAGCGATACGGGAAGCGCTCTCTTATAATACGCTGCTCTCGCCCCAATCTAGCCTCGCCCCGGCAAGGGCGCTGGTCGGCAGCAACGTCTCGGCGGCGCGCCTCCGCTCTCAGGCGATAGTCCTCGCCGCCAAGGAGGGCGGTTTCGAAGGGCAAATCGCCGCGTTTCTAAATTCGGAAAGCGATGCGATACGCGACTCCGCAAGCTGGGCGCTGCACCGAAGTTGATAACATGCTTTAAGGGCGGATCGCCATCCGCCCTTGCTTGATCGGCAAAATCTCATTATATAGTTGAACGCGAGGCTGAGCCCCGCGTTTAACTATATTAAGCAAATAATCTATCGAACCTTAATAGTATGCACAGCCGTCTTGCCGCCATACGCGAACATTACCGACGCCGTGCCCGGCGAAACCCCGACAGCTACGCCCCCTTCGAGCACCTGAAGGACGCTCGGATCCGAGCTGACGATTTGGGTATTGCCGTAACCCGTACCTCTCGGCTCAATGACGACATAGAGCTGAACCTCCTCGCCGACCCCAATCGTATCCGGGGTTCTGGAGGCGCTGAAGCTAAGCGACTTTACGGTAACATCGCTGGGAGCCGTGGGTACGAGCCTGCCGCTGGACGTTGAAGCGCCCACCGAGCCCGCGCCGACTGTTACGGCGCATGTCGCCGTAGTGCCATACGTCGCGCGGACGGTTATCGTCGCCGTTCCGTTCGAAAGACCCGTCACAAGGCCGTTGGAATCGACGGCGGCGACTTGCGCGTTGGAGCTGGACCAATTCAAGCCATACGCGGAGCCGAACGCGCCGACGTTCACAGTAAGCTGCTGGCTCTGGCCCTTTGAAAGCGTAAGGTTCGTCGCGTTCAGCGTAAGGCCGTAGTAGTTATTCAGCGTCGAATATGGGTTATAAGCCCCGCCGCCATACGGGCCATAGTAGGTATAGCCGTTGTAATACGAACCAAACGGGCGATACCTTCCGTCCATCCAATAGCCGTCGTCGTCATAGAAGAAATCCCAATCGGACGGGGAATGGAACTGCTCCCACCATTCGTGCATGCCGTCTTGGCGGCCCCAGTCGAAGTAGTAGCCGGGGTAATATCCGGGCTGCGCTACGGGATAATATCCCGGAGCGTAGTTGTAGCCGTATTGATAACCCGGGTAGGCGTCGACGTATAGGTTGTAGGGGTACGCGGCGGCCAGATTCGTTACGAACGAGGCGGAAGCGCCCGCATTGCTGACGCCGACAAACAGGCTGCAAGAGGTTTTAAACTGCTGCGCTATGCCGTCCGTATATGAATACGTCATGCGAATTGGATCCGCGCGGTATTGTCCGCTCGGATACCTGAACGACTCGCCGCTTAGGAACAGCTCGACGTTAATGGTCGAACCCGACCAGCCGGTAATCTTGTTTCCGATAAGCCTGCCGCTCGATACGCTTTGGATGCTCACATTATCTGGCAGTTCGAGTGTAATTTCGCGCGAGACCGTGCCGTAAAATGCCGGATTGTTGTTGATCGATATTTCCAGCGTGGCATAAGTCCCGACTGTGCCGGTATACTGGTGCGACTCCCCTTCCAATGTTGCGTACAAGTAGAGCGAGGGCGCCGCGATGGCGGTTGTCAGAGACATCATCAAAATGAATGCCATCAAAATTGCCATGTAGAGAGCGATGCGTTTTTTCGTCATGCCGTATTCCTCCCATCATATGTTTGGGGAGGGCAAACACACCCTCTCCGTCGGTTTGGAGCTAGTATATCACCGTTTGTTTCCTTAATCTAGCGTGTTTTTGGAAACTCCTAAGAAAATTTACAATTCTGACATAGTGTGCCCATAATTTCTCAGGCGAATCATCAAACGCGGCTGCCCGGCTTGTCTATCGGCAGGCCCGCCTTACATAGCGGACACGCGTCCGGCTCGTACGTCGCCAAATCTACGGCTATCGCGGCCTCGAAACGCGTTCCGAAATCCGCCTTGCCGCCCGAACGGTCGACGACGGCCCCGACGCCCACGACGCTTACGCCCATCTCTTCCAAAAGCGCCTTAACTTCTTTAACGGAGCCGCCCGTCGTAACGACGTCCTCGACGATAAGCGCGCGCGCGCCTTTTTCTACATAAAATCCGCGGCGGAGCGTCATCTTGCCGTCCTGCCGCTCGGCGAAAATGTTGCGCACGTTAAGCGCCCGCGCGACCTCATACGCCATGATCACGCCGCCGAGCGCCGGGCCGACTACGACGTCAACCTCGCCTTTAAAACGCTCCGCAATTTCCTTGCAGATTGCCTCCGAATATTCGGGCGTCTCAAACAGCCGCGCGCACTGCATATAGCGGTCGGAATGCTTGCCGGACGTTAGCTTGAAGTGCCCGGATTGCATGACGCCGGCTTTTTCCAGAATTTGTTGCGTTTGTTCTTGGGTCATATTATTAATCCTCCTGTCAACTCCCCAGCCGTCTTTATCCCCTTCTCGTCGAGCAGACGCTCAAACCCTTCGATTATATCGAGCCACGCCATAGGATCGGCGAGGCCCGCCGTGCCGACCATAACTGCCGACGCGCCCGCGAGCATGAATTCCATAACGTCGCGCCCCGAGCGTATGCCGCCCATGCCCACGATGGGGATCTTTACAGCCTTCGACGCCCGGTATACCATGTGCAGCGCGATTGGCTTTACACATGGGCCGGACAATCCGCCCGTCACGTTGCCGAGAATAGGCCTTCTTGTATCGATATCTATCGCCATGGCCGTAAGCGTGTTGATTAGCGAAATCGCGTCCGCCCCGCCCGCCTCGGCGGCCTTGGC
>DBDD01000134.1 GCA_002293365.1 Christensenella sp. UBA941
GGTAGCTGCCGGAGAACTTTTTTTACAAGAACCCCTCGTTTGCGACTAGGCTTACGAGGGGTTTTTGCGTGTGATTATATATGTTTACCCATCCGGCCGCTTTGCGGCCGGATGGGTATATTGTTTTTTATAGTCTTTCGCGGGGCAAAGCCCCGCGAAAGACTACGCGAAAGACTATAGGAATGATTTATTAATCTTGTAGGGATGACCTTTGGCCGTCCGTGATTAAAAATGCTGTTCTTATAAATCGCTCGCATGCGGAGGGATTTTAGGGTCCCCGCTCGGCGGCGGCTCTGTCGGCAGGGGCCGCACGAGCAGCTTTTCGCCGCGTTCGGCATAGGCCATAACGTCGTAATAGCGAATATCTATGCCGGGGTCGGCGTCATTTGCGGATGGGGAAGGCGGTGCGGCATGAATCTGAGCGCGATAGAGATAGGCGTGCATCAGCGTTGCGTCTTGGCCGCCGCTTGTAGCGTTGAGAACGAATGCGCTTGATTCGTCGGTTTGATTCGAGAAAACTTCGCACTGCCAGCCGTAGAGGCCGGAAAGCGGGTCATGCCCCACGTATTCGCGCACGTCGGCCATGGTAAGCGCTTCGCCCTTTTGCGCAAGTGCGATCACGTCCGCAAGCGTCATTTGCAGCCCGTAATGGAAGCGCAGATTTTCACGCGCGACATCCGGAGCGGCGTTAGCGGCCGTTTCTTCGATAGCGAGCCGTTCGCTATCCTTAAAATTAACTCCGCGCGCATGAACGATATTGATGATTAACTCGGAAGGCGTATTCATTGTAATATTGACCGAATCTATTTTATCGATAGCTTCGAGCGCTTTCCGAATGGTGTCTTGCTGTAAATAACGTCGGTAGTCTTCTTGATCCGACGAGCTCATCGGCTGAACCGCTGGGCTTTGATGCTGTCCGCAGGATATCAGGATCGAAGAAGCAAGAATAAATAGAGCTACGCATAATACGCGTCGTATCATATATATCGCCCCCAATTATATCCAGAGCATATAT
Source organism: Christensenella sp. UBA941 (assembly GCA_002293365.1). GTDB lineage: Bacteria > Bacillota > Clostridia > Christensenellales > UBA941 > UBA941. The sequence continues at coordinate 1,016 of DBDD01000134.1, forward strand.
GAAAGCAGTGGCCGTGTCAACAGCGCTGGCCCTACTATTTCCGGTAGCTAAGGTGCGTTGTTCTGTTTGATTTCTTTCGAAAGCGCCGCTTATAAAATAGATATGCTAACGCGCCGAGCGCTATAGCGAGCGCTGAAGCACCCGCGATGACCGCCGTCATAAGCGCATCGTTCGTTTCGGTATGTAATTCAATTTCCGCAAGAGGCGTTTCTACAATGGCTTCCGCTGCCTCTGCCGTTACGCGAATAGGCTCAGAAAGCTCGTGCGTTTCGCCGTTGCCGCTTTCGCATGTAATAACAATATGGCCGCTATGTTCGCCTTCTTCGCTTAGCACTAGAAGTTCGACGTTAACGCTTTCCGACGACAAAAGCGCCCTACTAAAATAGCTTTCGAAGGTCGTCAGCCCGTCACCCTCGGCTTGCGCGCGCACATTGCGGATCTCCGCCATGCCAAGATTCAAAAGCTTTACGCGTACGGGAAAGGGCTCGCCAGCGGTTACAACGTTTCCGCCGTTAACTATCGCAGGCTCGGTCTCGACGCGTACACGTTGGAGCAGCGATATCGATATGGACTGGGAGAATGAGGCGGATTCGCCGTCTTCGCCTTCATATTCGAGCGATATGTCTATGCTGGCCGGGCCTTGCATAGCGTTGTCGCGCGCCGAAATGTCGAAAAAAACGCTGGCGGATTCGTTTGCGGCGATCGATTCGATATATTGCGTATTGCTTGTGCCTGGCTCAAGCAGAAGCATATCGCCAGGCGTAATAGCGACGCGCAGCCTATAGGCGGACGATGTAGCGGCGTTGTTGCGTAATTGGAGCGCTAGGCGCGCGGTATCGCCGGCATAGAGACTTTCGGAAGCCTGTCCGCCGACTGCGAGCGCGTAGCCTTCGAGCGTCAAAACCGGCGGGTCGGGAGAAACGTTTTCGCTCGCTTCGCTAGCGGCTTCGGGTTCGACATACAGGAATGTAGTCAAAAGACACTCGCTGGTTACGCCGCCATTTCGGTATTTTGCCTTAAAGGTTAGCGGCTTGTTGCCGCCGTTTTCGTCGGGAAGGAGCTTAAAGTTGAATTCTACAAGCGTCGATTCGCCTTGCGCGAGATTATCGAGCGCTTGGGTATAGTTGACTGCCTCGAAGACTATAGGGCATTCGTCGGCGTCGGCGGAGAAGACAGGTTCGATGGTAATGCCGGTTAAGTCGCCGTTTGAAACGAGCGGAAGGCGAACAGTGATACGTTCGCCGCCTTTGCCTCGCGGCGCGAGCAGAGAGCCGCCCTTCCATGTTGCCGAGAGCGTCAACGCGCTCGGCGCGCCGCCGGAGCCGAGTACGTTTACGTATTGCGTAAGCGTAAATTCAACGTCCTCAGTGATCGTAGTGCCATTCGCTATATCGTAGCGCCAGACAGTGGCGCTAAGCGTGAAGCGTACCGGATACGCGCCTGCCTCGGCTTCGGGCGATATGCGGAATTCAAACGAAACGTCCATGCGGGCGTTATGGCCCATGTCGTTTAGCGTGCGCAGGTAGCTCGCTTTCTCTATATCAAAAGGCCAGTCGGAGATACTATCGGCGTCGCCGCGCCGCCGTTCGGGAATGTCGGGTTCGATCGTTATGTTTCGAAGAGCATAAGATTCCATCGGGAAGTATTCGCGGTTTACGGCGAGCGGGAGCGTAATGAGTACGGCGTCGCCCGGATTGCCCTCGGGCGCGGGTGCGCCTGTATCAGCGAGTACAATCGCGTTCGCATCGCTTGCGTCGATGGTGAGTTTTTCGGAGGGGCCGGCAGTAGCCGATGGGCGGGCCGTAGAGGAAGAGCCCGGTGAGGCGGTTGGCGATGAAGCGGGGCGCGCTTGTAGCGTTTGGGAAATTACCTCACATATGTGTTCGGGCGCATATGCGCTGGCAGTAAATCTGAGTGGTACCGGAACGGGGTTTTCGCCCAAAACGGGGGCGTTTTCCGGCAGGTAGACGAAGTCGTAGGCGGTACCCTCTACAAGCGCGAAAGAATAGAGCGCGAAAGCTTCGCCCTGTTCGCTTATTTCTACGGGCGGGATTATTGTATCGGAGCCGGCGGGTTCGACGTGATAGTCGGTCGCGGACCAATAGGAGGCCACGAAGATGCGGATGATCACAGCATCGCCGGGCGCTGCGCCGGCGCCAGTAAAGAATATCGAAATCAGCAGAGAAAAAGCGAAGGTACAGGAAAGCAGGCAAGAGAAAAGGGAAGAAAAGCGCAAATGCCTCATATATTAACACACCCAATGCTATGAATCCTATTGTCGAGAAATCCGCATGAAAAACAGTATATCACCGAACAAACCGTTGAAATTATTCTTGTTTTGTCGAAATGCGTAGAAATGCTATATAGATGGTTTTTGACAGTCTGTGGCCGGGTTTGGCTGCGATATCAGGCTAAGGCTATATCCGGCGTGAAATCTCATATAGAAATATCCCGGCCGCAAGCGCGACGTTGAGCGATTCCGCGCGCCCGGGCATGGGCAAACGTACGCGCGTGCAAATATTCGCGATTTCGCTCCGGAGGCCGCTGCCTTCGCTGCCGGCGACAACGCAGACGTTTTCGAGAAGATGTGGGGCGGGGGCGGGGGCGGGGAGGTCTTCTTCGCCGTGTACGTCCGCCGCAAAGAGCTTGAAGCCCTTCGATTTATAATCTAATAAATCGGTTAGGAGTGAGGCGGATTTCCGTATGGGCAGATGATAGCAGGAGAACGCGCTCGCGCGTACGGCCTTGGGCGAAAACGGCTCTGCGCAGCCTTCGCCAAGCAAGACGAAGCTTGCGCCGAAAGCGTCCGCGGCGCGAAGAAGCGTGCCAAGGTTGCCGGGATCCTGTACGCCGTCGAGCGCAAGCACGAGACCGGACGGCGCGCCGGGCGGGCAGACCGGCGTTTTTACGACAAATACCGCCCCTTGCGGCGCGCGCGTATCCGAAAGCGCATCCAAAACGTTTTCTGACACGCACATAAGCTCTGCGCCGGTTTTCGCTATGCTTGCGGCGTGTTCTGATATAAACGCCGCGTCGCAAAAAGCGCGTTCGACGTTGATATGAAAAGCCAGCAGCTCGCTTAGCGCCTTTGGCCCTTCGGCAAGGTGCAGCCCGCTATCTTGCCGCGCCTTATGCGTCTTGAGCGCGCGCGCGGCCTTGACGGCAGGATTGTTGACGCTCGTGAGTACGTTCATGCTTTTGGATCGCTCGAAGCGTCGTTGGCGGTTTCGTCGTTCGCCTGGAACGCCTCCGCGAGCTCGCCTGGCCCGATAGTCGCGCATTTCGGCAGAATCTTCTTGAGAAACGCTAAGTCGAGCTCGTGCAGCTGTCGCTTGGGAAATATGCACGCTTGGCCTCCGGTGACGAAGAAGAAGAAATAGTTATTGTTTTCGAGAGCGCGGTCGAGGCGCGTATAGGCGTATTCGGCTCTATTGCCGGCTCCTCCATTGACGACGAAGCCGTCGGAGCTAAGAACGAACGTAAACTTATTGCCGAAATCCTTTTGAGCCTCTTTGAACTGGCGCAAAGCCGGCGCAATAAGCGCGCGCAGGAAGATGAGCACGAATATGACGGCCAGCGCGGCGTACGGCAGCATCAGCGCCCAAAGCGAGACGTTCGACTGTGAGCCGACATATCCCAAAAGAAACGCTCCCGCAGGTATCGCGATAATGAGCGGAATCGCCGCGAGCAGCATCAGCTTCTTGTTCATTAACATCATGAACAGCGAGATATAGTCCTTGCGTTCGAGGGTGATTTCTATCTTTCGTTCCATAGAGAACCTCTTTTCACAGTTGTAGGGGCGGATGGCGATCCGCCCGCGATATAACAATGAATAATTCTATTTTTACTTTACGATATCAAATGCCGCGCTATCCTTACGTCAAACGGCAACAGGTCGAGAATATCGCGCCGGATGTCAACCCCGGGCGATACCTCGTCGAGCAAAAGCCCGCCCTCTTTGTGTAGCTTGAACACGCACCGCTCGGTGACGTAGAATATTTCCTGCCCGGTATTCAGAGCGTTCTCGGCGCTGAAGCTGACCGAAGCGACCCTATTTACGAATTTGCGGTATTTGCCCTCGCGTAGTATTTTAACGTTGCCCTCGGCGTCTTGGCTTACTTCCAGGCCGCCGGAGGTAAACGTCGCGCAGAAGACGACCTTTTTGGTGGATTGCGTGATATTCGCGAAGCCGCCTATACCGGCGAGCTTTTTAGGGGAATAGTGGCCGTTTACGTTGCCGCGCTCGTCGATTTCCAGCGCGCCGATGAAGCATACGTTTAGCCCGCCGCCGTCGTAAAAGTCGAACTGCTGCGCCATGTCGTAGATCGTATCCGCGCCCACAGTCGCGCCGAAGGAGCGCCCGAAGGCTGGTAAGCCGCCCATCGCCCCCGATTCGACCGTCAGCGTTATATCCTGCAAAAGGCCCTCTTTTGCGGCGAGTAAAGCGACGCTTTCCGGAATGCCTATGCCGATATTCGCGATATCGCCGCGATTTAGCTCCCGGTAGGCGCGCTTACCGACTAGCGCGCGCGATATCGGCCGGGGAATTGGCCTCATGTTCTGCCGCCCAATGCCCGATATCGCAAGGTTTGACGTATTTATCGCCCGAGAAGCTTGGCTCGTAGCCCGCGACGCTGACAACCTGCCCTTGCTGCGGGCAAACGACGACAGCGTCCACCAATATGCCCGGTATGATTACATTGCGCGGGCGCAGATGGTGCTCTATCGTGCGCTCGACCTGTACTATCACCTTGCCGCCGCGGCGCTTGACAGCTTGCGCGAGCGCGAGCGCGTCTATCGTGGCGCACTCCTTTTCAAAGGAGATGTTGCCGGAGGGATCGCAGCTCGTGCCCTTGATCAGGGCGATATCGAGCTTTGGCGTTTTGTATAGTAGGTAGCGTTCGCCGCTTTCGCGAACCTCGCGCACCCATTCCTCGTTCGAGCTCGCATTCAGCCGGTAGCCGTTGTATTTCGGGTCGACAAAGAGGTTTAGGCCGATTTTCGTCGTATAAAACGGCATGCCCGCCGCCGCCGCGCGCACCATGTGCGACATTACGCCCAGCGGAAGGTTATAGGCCTCGAGCTCGCCCGAAAGAATCTTTGCGGTTGTACAGGGCATAGAGCCCATATGCCCGAGCACGACTTTGGAGACGGCGCCGGCGGCGATATGGCCTTCGCACGGGGAATCCGCCTCCCAATCGCCGAAACCGGCGCTGCAAAATACGGTCAGGCCTTTCGGGGAGCCGGTTTCTTTAAAGCGCTTTGCGATACCCTCGTGGAGCTGTACGGGGTTCGCCAGCGCCAGAAACGAGTTCACGCCGATACAGTCGCCGTCTTTGATAAGCGCTACGGCTTCGTCGAGCGTCATAATTCTTTCCACTGATGATCACCCTATTCCGTCTTATACGTTTAGTATACTACGGGGCTTTTGCGCTCCGCAACCCAAGACGTTATAATTGTGAAGCTTTGGTAAATTCGGCAGACATTTCATTGATGTCTGTCGATTTATTGATTATAGTGTCTGAACCTGGAATACATACATATCAAAATATTGGATTGTGATATGAAGGCGAGGGCCGTAGGAGGGCTTATGGGTATATATGCAAAAAGGTTGGTCGCGGGGGCGATGTGCGCTGCCATGCTGTTTTCAGGGGCCGCTCTCGCGGATTTGAAGCAAGGCGATAGATCCTCCGCGGTGAAGAAGCTCCAGCTTCGTCTGATCGAGCTGAATTATCTTCCCGAGGATACGGAAACAACAAAATCGTTCGGCCCGCTGACGAAAAAGGGCGTTAAAGCGTTCCAGGAGCGCAACGGACTGAAGGTTACAGGCATTCTCGACGAGGACACGGAAGACGCCGTTTACAGCAAGAACGCGAAAAAGGCAAAGGCGCCTGTCGAGCAGCCGAAGGACGACGATTCCGGCGAAGCCGCCGCGCCTGCGGTTCCATATGTGGATACCAGCATCGTCCTGACGAACGACCCCGCCTATCTAAGCGCGCATCCCGAGCTTATGAACGATCCGAATATTTTGAAGAACAATTCAGGGCTCTATCAATCTTCGACAGGCCAAAGCCTAGCGCAGCAAAGCCTGACACAGCAAGGCTTTACGATAGACTGGGGGCAAAGCGGCCAGGCGACGTCCCTTTGGACGCCAACCACGCCGGCAACGAGCCTAACGACCGCCGCTTCGGGCGATATCGAAAGCGTGATACAGTTCGGTATGTCGCTGCGCGGCATGCCCTATAAAAACGGCGGGCGTGGGCCCGATTCGTTCGATTGTTCCGGCTTCATATGCTACATATTCGGGCAATTCGGCTACAAAAAGCCCGGCTCCGCACAGGATATTTCGGATTACGCCGCATGGCCGACGATTACGAATACATCGGAGCTTCGGCGCGGCGATATCGTGCTGTTCCATACGAGCGGGCGCGGGGTTACAGTCGGGCACGCGGGCGTATACCTCGGCGACGGTACGTTCCTGCACGCCGAGCCGGACAGCGGCGTTACGATTACGCCGATGTTCGACTATAATTCCAAAGGCGAAAAGACCTATTACCACAAGAATTACCTTTGGGCAAAGAGGGCGGTAAAGTAAGATTTCTTACACCAAAAGCCGCTTCGGAATATCCGGAGCGGCTTTTTGGCAACTTGTTGCAGGAGGGTGGGAAATCTATCTGATCGCCTTTTCGGCGTTAGGGGCTTGTTCATCTTTGTGTGTCTATTATTACAATAGAATGTGGCGTAAAGATGGTTGCGATGAAAAGTTAATTTGGAAGTTTGTGCGCGTATATGCCATATTTGACAGCGTATATGCATAGACGGCAATGATAGTTCATACTCCTTGCTGTAGGGGCGTATTACGAGCCCGCAAAAGCGAGCGAGGTGAAGCATAAATGTTTAATAGTACATGGCGGCGCGTCGTGTTCCCGGTGTGCTTTGCGGCGTTGATCGCATTTGTGGGCATGGCGTTTACCGATACGGAGCAGCTCTGGTATCAAAGCCTTATTAAGCCCGAGATCATGCCGCCAGACGCCGTGTTTTCGTACGTTTGGGGCGCAATCTATATCTTGATAGCGGTATCGGCCGTACTCGTGATGAAAAGCGGGGATAAGGCGCTTATAAAGGACGCGCTGAACTGCTACGCCGTAAACGGCGTTTTGAATATGTTTTGGACCTATGTGTTTTTCGAGCGCCATAGGATGGTTTCGGCCATTTTCGTCATGATCGCGCTTATCTTCTCGACGATGCATCTGATACGCCGCCTGGATAAAAGCTCGGGCGTTCAGGCGCTTTTGCTGCTACCGTATCTGCTTTGGCTTATTTTCTCGCTGGCGCTGAATTACGCAATAGCATTGATGAACTAGCTATAAAGAGAATCACGAATATAATCTATTCTACTATAACGCTTTCCCGGCGCAGCCGGGAAAGCGTTATTAGTTTTATGGAGCCCAAAGAGGCTTCGCCCCTTTGGGCTTCGAATGGTGTTTGAGCAAATAGGAATGTTTGCGGTTTGAAGAGCTGCGCATAGGAATGCTTGCGGTTCGCTGCGCTGGTCAAGACGCGAAATTTCGTATAAGATATAGCAATAAAAACGAACGGAGCGCATATGGAATACGCTAAGATTACGGTTCATACCACTACGGCGGGCGCGGAGGTGCTTGGGGATCTGCTGGCGGAGGCGGGCGCGGGCGGCGCCGTTATAGAGGACGCTGCGGACTTATTGACTATTGAGCGCGATTTCGCGCTTTTTGACGGCATAGAGCAAAAGGTATTCGACGCCATGCCCCAAGGCGACGTACGCGTATCGGGCTATTTGCCTGCGGACGGGCGGCTTGCGGATTCTATCGCCGCGTTAAAGGAGCGCATAGCCGTGATGAAGGCTCGCGCCGGAACCGGGTTCGGAACGTGTGAGATCGACATCTCGCGCGTCGACGAGGCGGACTGGGCGAACGAATGGAAGAAATACTTCAAGCCGCTTCGCGTCGGGCGCTTCTTGGTAAAGCCGACATGGGAACCATACGAAAAAACCGGGGACGAGCTTATTATCGAGCTCGACCCCGGTATGGCTTTCGGCACGGGTACGCACGAGACGACGCGCCTGTGCATGGAGCGTCTGGAACACTTCGCCAAAGGGCTTAGCGGCGCGTCCGTACTCGACGTCGGCTGCGGCTCCGGAATCCTCTCGATTGCTGCCGCGAAGCTCGGCGCGCGCGTAACGGCTATCGATCTCGATCCGGTATGCGTCGCTTCCGCGAAGGAAAACGCCGCGCGCAACGGCCTTTCCGGCGCTATAGACGTACGCCTTGGCAATCTTTTGGACGGCGGCTATGAAGAAACGGATTTGATCGTCGCGAACATCATATCCGACGTGATTATCGCTATGGCTCCGGCGGCGGCGCGCGCGTTGAAGCTAGGCGGCGTATTCATATCGTCAGGCATTACAAAAGGGCGCGCGGGCGAGGTGCGCATGGCGCTTTCGGAGGCCGGGTTTATCGGGAAGGAAACATTTATCGAGGGCGAATGGGCCGCGATAAGCTGCTTTAGGGGGAAGCAATAAACTTCTTTAGCATTAGCTTTTATAAAAATATATTTTTGCTGTCTGCCATGCTATTTTAGAATTAATGTGGATTATTTTGTTTGCTTGAAATATTATAAAAGACATGTAATAATATAATTAATAATAGTCGAAATTTATCTTGTTTATTGTATTAGATATTTATTAAAAAGGAAGAGAGGTCTTGTAAAATGTCGGGAGCGCTGGGCATCGCGTGGACGCCGGAGTTGGAGACGGGCGACGAGCGGGTGGACGAACAGCATCGCAAGATATTTGCTCTTTTAAACGATTTAATCAAGGCGTGCGCCGACGGGAGCGACGCAAAAAGGCTAAGGGAAACGCTCGATTTTCTGGTGGATTACGCGATTCGACACTTCACGGACGAAGAGCTTCTACAGATGCAATACAATTTTCCCGAATATAAAAAGCACAAGAGGATGCACGACTCTCTTACGGCGCAGGTTGTGGAGCTTGTAAAGCGCTACGAGGCGAGCGACTCGCCGTCGGAGCTTTCGAGCGACGTAAACCGGGTTTTAGTGTCGTGGCTGATCAACCACATTCTGAAGGAGGACAAGAAGATAGCGAAGCATATAAAGAGTGTGGAGTTAAAAGCTTAGAGTTACCTCCAATATACCTTATCGCCCATAGAGTGGCCGGAGCAATATAGTAGCAGCGAGGGAGAACAAACCCCATAGAAAGCTTCGGGGATGCCGGATAGCCCCGCGAGCCACAGCACGACGTTGTATCCGAGGTTCTTCCAAAGATAGCATATGACCAGCACGTCGAATGCGTACTCGCTGTTGAGCCAATCCGTGCCCTGTCCGCCAAAGAGGACGACGAGCGCGCTCAGCAGCCCGTTTCTATGGAACACGGCCTGTATGATCAGGACAACGCTGGTCACCGGGATTGCCAGCGGCAAAAGATACGTGGTTTTCAGGAGATTTCTGCACCATTTCAGCCTATATAACATCAGAGCTACGCTTAGCGAAAGCGCGAGCAAAAGCGGTATGCAGACGGCGATGAAGCGCCCGGTATTTTTAAGCGCGAGGCGAAAGGATACGTTTTCAAGCAGGGCGGCGTAGTTGGATAGCCCCGCGAAAGCGTTCCCCATAGGGGAAAGAAACGAGCGGCGGATTACGTCTGCCCTGGGTAGAAGCAGCGTAGCCGACAAGCCGATGAGGCTTGGGGCGAGGAAGCACATGGCTGTCCTCGCCTCTCTGCTTATAAACTTCCTGTGACGATGATGATAATGTCGGGGCAAACCTTGTGTTTGCCCGATTTTAGGGCAGAGACAAGCTCTGCCCCTACATAATTTCGCATTAAAAATCGCCCGTTTACCACCACGCATCGCTTTATTCCGAGCGGTATGCCGATAGCTTGCTGAAAAGCTTGGCTGCCGCCGATTCGGGCGTTTCAGCGCCCTCGAACAGGGCGATTAGCTCCGGCTCGATCATGGCGTCCAGCGTGGCGTCGCTCTTTAGCGGCGCGTTCAGGCTCTTTATTATCGTTCCGAGCTTCTCGCGCACGGCGGCGGACGGCCAGCCCGCTTGGAACATAGGCCCATCATCGCTAAAGTAGAAGCTTACTCCTATGTTATTCACTTCGCTGGCGAGCAGGTTATCCAGCGCGGCGGCGTTGACGGGGAAGTTACTCTGCGTCGCACCGCCGTCTTGCACGTGCTCGCTAAGCAGCGTCTGGATGAATTGCGCCGCCGTATCGGTGTGCGCAGACGCGCTGTTTAGCCCGACGATTCCTAGCGGTTCCATCTTGCCGTTCAATGAGGATAACTCTCCGCCAAATTGCTCCATCGCGCCCGCTAACATCATAAAATCTCTCATGTTAAGCGTCTTACCCAAAATCGCGTCGGATTCTCCTTTGATATACACGCGGATCTGACTGGAGTCGCTGCGCTCGTCGCTTAAGTCCTCTATCGCCCCATTCTGGCTCATGCCCAAGCTATTCATCTGCTGTTCCGGCGAATCGGCGTTTACACCTATAGCCTCAGCGATGCGCTTTGCCTGGGCCAATAGCTCGACAGCGGCGGCCTCGTCGGGAACGCCGTAGAACTCCTCTCCGTAGAAGCTTAGAAGCAGGCTTGAAAGCGTCTTGGGCGTAAACGTGGTTTTGGAGAGCAGCGCGGCGGATGCTTCCAAACTATCCAGCGTGGCGTAAGAGCCGCTCCTTGAAAGCGTCAGAGGAACGTTCATCGCCAGCGGAACGCCGTAGAGCTTGCCGCCCATATCGTACGCCGCGCGCACGCTGGGCAGTATCGGATCCGCGCCATTAACGATTGCGGTCAAATCGGCCAAAACGCCCTTTTCGATATAAGAATCCATGGGCAATCCGTCTAAAAGGATGATATCCGGACCAGTACCGGCTAAAAGCTCGGTATTGAGCGACTTTATGTAGTCCGCCTCCGTGCCGCCGCCGTTCATCTCCATCGCGACGGTGTAGTTTACCTTCACGTCGCTGCGAAGCCTATTGAACGCAACGACCGCGCGCTGCACGGCTTCGCTCTCGTAGAGCGAGAAAATATTGATCTGCTCATCAATCGACTGTGACGCTCCCGGATCGAAGGCGTAACGGAACAGCATGCCGCCGTCCGCCGAACCGACGCGTAAATATACGGCGTCCCGCCCGCCGCCGAGCACGGCCATATGGGATGCGGAATGATCCGGCAGGCCGATGGTCGCCGTCGAACCGTCCACGACGCATTCCCAAAGCGTGCCGCCTTGCGCGTGGCGGTATATGCCCGTGGCGTCGGCCAGGTACAAAGCGCCGTCCGGCGAAAAAGCGAGGCTTGCTCCCGCTTCTCCGAATCCGAAGGGCCAGTCCTCATGCGTGTTCGCTTGCATATCGTATACGCGCACGCCTTTGCCGTCCGGCGCGAGCGCCGCGAGAAGATCGCCGCTGGCCGTGACGCCGCAGTCGGTTCCGATGACCCATCCGGTTTCGAGCTCCGCAAGGCGATTTCCCTCGGCGTCTAAAATAGTCAGCGCGCTTTGGCTCCAGGCCTTAGCCGCTATGCGCCCGTCAGCAAGCACTGCCAGTTCCATAATCATCTCCAGCGGCTCGATGCCGCCGCCGGTGAGTTTCTTCCCGGTTGCGCCGTCGTCGCGGCTGACGATAATATGCGCGTACATTTTGTATTCCTCGTCGTATTCTTCGTACGTCGCATACAGCGCGCCGTCGCCTCCGCGGACGACCAGCATTTGACTGCCCGGCTTCATATGCTCATTTAGCCACGGCTCTTCCCGAAAGGTCTGCGTTCCGTCCGCCGCAAGCGTATGGCGGTAGTAAACGTGGTTTTCCGTTTTCAAAGAGTCGAGGTTCACGCTGAATATTTCGACGGCGCTATCAATCGCGCTGATGCCAATAACGTTCAGCTCATTCACGCCCGGCGGCAGATCCAGCTCGAAGGGGTTCTCCATATAGCGCCCCTTCGCGGCGCCGGGTTCAATAACATCCAGCCCGGGCGAAATGAAAAATCCGGGCGAAACGGCCACGCCGGGCGTATTCGCGCCAGCCTGCTCTTGTGTCCGCGGCGAACAGCCAACAAATATAAATAGAATCAGCGCCGCCAACAGCGCCGCTAACACGCGTTTGATGATTGTAGTCATAGAAAGACCGCCTCCATGTTATCGTATACATGAGCGTAACAGGAAAAGTTCTAAAAATCCTCTAATTCTTTTAGTGGATAGTTGATAGTGGATAATTGACACTGTCAATTATCCACTATCAACTAAGCAGAATGCGAAAAGTACAACCGCCGCCCGGCGTATCGCGAAGCGACAGCTCGCCGCCGTGCAGCTTTACGAGCTCGCTCGCGATAGAGAGGCCTAGGCCGAAATGTTCGCGGGCGCGGCGCGCTTGGTCGCCCCGGTGAAAGCGCTCGAATACGAGCGGCTTGTGCTCGTTCGCTATACCAACGCCGTGGTCGACTATTTCGATCGCTACCTGCCCTTTGGCGGAATGCGCGGCGAGCTCTATTTTGTTGCGGTCAGCTTGGATGCCGCATTCGGGCGATTCGTTTTGTTCGTTTGCTTCATAGCGCGCGGATACGCCTCCCGCGTTCGAGGGCGTTGCGTTTGCGTAGTCCAGCGCGTTTTCGATTAAAATGCCCAGCACCTGCAAAAGCCGCTGCCCGTCGCCTTTTACCCTTGGCAACGGCGCGTCGGGCAGCTTTAAAGAGAGCTGATAACCGCGCTTGGCGCAAACCGTACCATAAACTTCATACGCGTTCAGCAGCAGCGTATCCGCGTCGAGCGGTTCGAGGTGAATAGGCCAGCTTTTCGCGTCGGCGGAGGCCAATAAGAGCATATCGTCGATAAGCCGGGACATGCGCGCGCTCTCGGATTCAATGGCGGAAGCCGCGTTTTGCGCCTCGTCGGGCATATTTTGAACAGTCGTCGTGTGCGCGCGTATGACGGCAAGCGGCGTGCGCAGCTCGTGCGACGCGGCGGCGATAAACTCCGTCTGCCGCGCCCGGCTTTCGAGCGCGGGCAGTAGCGCCCGCTCGATTAACTTTATACCGACAAGGCCCAATAAAAGTACGCTCAATGCATAGCCGCCAAGGTACGCCGCCAGATCCAGCGCTTCCCAGGAAGACGCGGCGAGCTGAACCATGATGAGCGCCCTATATCCTGCTTCGACGGGGATCACGCTGACGATTCCGTAATACGCCGCGCCAGCGTGCGCAAAACGCATTGCCGGGCTCGAACGCCGCTGTGAATAGAGCGACACTGCCATAACATCTAAGCCGCCGTCTCGCGCCAGCTCCGCGGCCATATCGAACAGCGCCGCGATTTGCCCGCTGTCGCCGCCATTATAGAAAAGCGCGCTTCCGTTGTCGATAATCTTGATAAAAAGCGCGTTGTCCTTTTCGAACTGGCGCAGAGCGCTGTGCTCGACGGTGGATTCCGTTTGCAGATTTTCGGCGACGGAGGTCATCAGCTCCGTCAGCCGCTCCGCCTGGGCTCTGCGCGTCTCCCTGGTCGTCATAATCATAACCACGGCGAGTACGGCGGCCATAATAAGCGCCGCCGAAACGATATAGATCTTTATAAGCCTTGCTCTAAGCCGTTTTTCCATCAATCTCAACTCTCAACTAAAGCGTAACCCACCCCGTGAACGGTCTTGATGGAAGCGGGCTCGCCGAGCGCTTTCAAGCGCCTGCGGACGAAATAGATATAATTATTCACGTTGCCTTCTTCCACCAGCTCGTCTCCGCCCCAAACGCGCGAGAGGATTTGCGCGCGGGAAAGCACGCTATTGGGATTTTCAAAGAAAAATTCGAGCAAAGCGGCTTCCTTTTTAGAGAGCGAAAGCGATTCCTTTTGAAAGCTAAGGCGGCATTGCCGCGCGTCGAGGGTTAAATCGCCGAATGTGAGCACGCCGGAACGCATGGCGGCGGGCCTGCGCAAAAGCGCGCGCACGCG
>DBDD01000171.1:0-134 GCA_002293365.1 Christensenella sp. UBA941
AGCACCTACGACTGCCGCGCGACGACGCTCGGCGTTTCGAAGCTATTTACCGACCCGCGCGACAAAGCGGAGCAATCCCTTGATGATATCAGTAAAGCCATAAACACCGTATCCATGTACCGCGCCGACGCCGG
>DBDD01000171.1:174-6055 GCA_002293365.1 Christensenella sp. UBA941
CGCGACGTCGACATGGCCAAGGAGATGACGGAATACGTCAAGCAGGATATCCTAACGCAATCGGCTACGGCGATACTGGCCCAGGCAAACCAAGCCCCGCAAGGGGTATTGCAGCTGTTAAGCTAAACGGAGGCAAAGATAATGCGCATAAACCACAACATTATGGCTTACAACACGCATCTTCAATTTACGGTAAACAGCAAGAACAAATCCAAGTCCACAGAAAAGCTGAGCTCGGGCCTCGCTATCAACCGCGCGGGGGACGATGCGTCGGGCCTGGCCGTCAGCGAAAAGATGCGTGCGCTGCTTCGAGCTCTGGATCAAGCGTCACGGAATACCGGCGACGGTATAAACATGGTTCAGACGCAAGAGGGCGCGATGCAGGAGATACACAACCTTCTTCAGCGCGGGCGCGAGCTAATGGTGCTTGCTATGAACGACAGCAACGACAACCCCGTCGACCGTCCGGCGATTCAAGACGAGCTCGACCAGATTATTTCAGAAATAGGCGATATTTCCGAGCAAACGGAGTACAACGGCGTAAAGCTGCTAAACGCCAACTCGGGAGAAGAAGACGTATTCAACGAGGAAATAGACGGCTTCCCGCACGGGCTTTCGGGCGCTCCGACGTTCATGGAAAGAGGCGACGCGATAGACGGCGCTTTCAGCACAGAGGAGATGTACGCGCTTTCCGAGCGGAAGCCGGAGGAGCGTCACAACATCGTCGACCTTGCCGAAATATACGACGGGGGCTGGGACGATCAAGGCGATACTATCGAATTCAACCTGACGTACACTATCAATGTCTACGAGATGACAGGAACGCTGCCCGACCCTGGCGACGCAAGCATAGCGGCTGACGGCACAGACGCCACTTTCGCTCCGACCCTTGACGATTGGCCTTCGGGCCTTGTATATAACGGGCCGATTGAATCTGTTAATACCCCTCAAGCCGACCGCGTGGACGGGCAGATATACACGACGGATTGGTACCGGCGCGAGTCCGCAAAGTACTTTACGCTGCCTCAAGTGACGATAACGTCGCCGACGGGCGATGAATGGGTGTGGGACGGCTATTACGCCAGCTCCCCAAAGATAGGCGTATGCGACGTGAGAGCCATCGACGGCAGAGACGGCACGCTTACGATCACGATAAGCGGTACGTTCAAGCACAATCCCGCCGGGGAGGGCGACCCGGACTACAATAACGGCCAGAACGAAGTTACGCTCCCTAGCGTAGACGGCGAATGGAAGATCGACGTTGAAAACGCGTATGGCGACGACGAAGCCCGAACCCAAAGAGACGCCGAATACTATCGCTACGAGCGTAGGTGGCACGACCCCACTCCGCAGTATCCGTACGGCAGGTGGGAGGCGGTCAGCACCCCGACCTTGTCCGGCGCGGCGCTGTCCAGCGAATATCCCGCCGAGTTTCCGCCGGAAGTTTCGCAGAAAGTGATATTGGAGCAGGTCGATCTAAAATCCGTCACGACAAACCTCAATGTGAAAAGAACCCTCCCCACAGACCCGCTATGGGTACAAGGCGGCGCAAACGAAGGCGAAGGCGTACACGTCAACATTTACGATTGCCGTCCGGCGGCGTTCGGCTTGACGGATAAGATGGGCAATCCTATGGTACTCGTCCACGACGAAACGGGCGTTTTTTCGCCATGGGGCGACGCGGGCCGCAACAAGGCCCGAGAGGGGTTCGAGATATTTGATAACGCGATCAATCAGCTAAGCGGCTACCGCGCGGAAGCCGGGGCGAAGCAAAACCACTTGGAGCAAATACAGCAGAATGTCGACAATACCGCTGTAAACTTGGCGTCGGCGGAATCGAGCCTGCGCGATATCGACATGGCTGAAGAGATGACGCAATACTACACCTACAGCGTATTGTCGCAGGCGTCCACGGCTATTCTTCAGGAGGCGAACAACATGCCGCAGTCGGTATTGAATCTGATAGGGTAGGGCGGCTTATATTTAGCGAAGTCCCCGCGGAAAGGCTGTGCGGGGATTTTTGCGTTGAAAAGGCTTTGTTCATACAATATAATGTACACATGACCCCATTCATCCACCTCCATACCCATACGGAATACAGCTTGCTCGACGGCGCGGCCAGCGTGAGTAGATTTTTAAAGATGTCCTCTTCGTTGAATTATCTAAGCGTGTAGAATATAATGATGTTATGGATAGGTATCTATCGCTGATTTATTTTCGTTGCATAAAGGAATGGTAGAATGCGACATATAAAATATCATGAATGTCTCGACAACAGGGATGTAATTTCGCTTTTCTCGGGCGCGATGGGCCTCGATATAGGGCTTGGCTTAGCCGGGCTAAATATCAAGCTTGGACAGGATGCCGATGCGGTTTGCGTTAAAACTATGACGGCAAATGGCCATGATGTTATAAAAGGCGATATTCGAACGATTAGACCGGAACAATTACTTGAACATTGCGGCCTTTCGCAGGCAGAGCTGTTTTTAATTTGTGGCGGGCCGCCGTGCCAATCGTTTTCCACAGCAGGAAAGCGACTCGGCATAGATGATCCTCGCGGCAGCCTGTTTATGGACTTCATACGTATGATCGATTACATGCGTCCGCGATTCTTTATTATGGAAAACGTTAAAGGCCTTATGTCCGCGTCGGCTAATCCGAAGCGGCGCGATACCGCGCAGATTTCTCTATTCGGGGATTCCGGCGAAACATCCATGGAAAGCGACAACACCCTCGATATCGTGTTGTCGTCTTTCGATAAGCTGGGATATAGAACCGTGTATGGCCTTCTCGATGCAGTGAACTATGGCGTTCCCCAATTCCGCGAACGTTTTATTCTTGTCGGCAGCCGTGATGGCGAGGATATCTTCTTGCCTGTGCCGACACACTTTCAAACGCACCAAGATTCCAGCTACCGATGGGCAACCCTACGTAGCGCAATTTCGGATTTGGAATTCGAGCCGGGTGAATGCACTTATTTTAGTTCCGAGCGTATTGCCTTACTGAAGATGGTTCCGCAAGGTGGAAACTGGCGGAACCTATCATTGGACTGTGTAGAAAAAGCAATGGGAGGCGCTTATAAATCGGGCGGAGGTAAAGTCGGCTTTTATAGGCGGCTTTCCTACGACGAACCGTCGCCGACGCTGGTTACTTCGCCCGTTCAAAAAGCATCTATGCTTTGCCATCCAACACTTGATCGTCCTTTGAGTGTCCAAGAATATGCCCGAATTCAGCAATTTCCTGACGATTGGATATTCTCCGGCAATACGGCCAGTAAGTATCGCCAAATTGGCAACGCGGTACCCGTTGGCTTGGCAAAAGCGCTCGGAAGCGCTCTTTTGGCGGCCGCTGATGGAACCTCGACGGTTTATACAAAAAGAACACGCGGAACTAATGTTCACAACCGCATTCGTAATGCGCTTGAAATTGGAGGGAGTTATGGCGATCAATCAACATTACGATGAATCGGAAGTTATCAGCGCCGTAGCTCGCGCCTTGGACGACTTCTATAAAAGCTTGATCGGAAAACTCGAAGGACTCAACATCAAAGCAGTTATGCGTCGAAAAAACCCGTATCTATTCAGAGCAAAAGCGATGAATGGAGCGTCGCGCATTGTCGAGGCGCTATTAGGCGCTTTTGTTTCCTCATCCGAAGAAACGATTTTTGGAAATGTATTTTTTGAACCTATCGCGACCGCGGCAGCGCAAGGCCAAAAGGCGCTGGCGGAAGGAATCGACATCATGGCGGAGCGTGCGGATATCGTCTATGCCATAGCCGTCAAGTCGGGAACCAGCGTGTTCAACGCTGCCAGCAGAAAAAAGCAAGAACAGAACTTTATGGCGGCCCAAAAACTTGCGCAACAGGCCAAAAAGCGATTTGTTCCAATCGTTGGCTACGGGTATGGGCGGAAAAAGAACGCTGAACGCGGGCTTCCAAAATTCTATTTTGAACTGGCGGGACAGGACTTTTGGTCTGAGCTGACAGGCGATGATGATTTTTATTTAAAACTGATACGCTATATGGATTCCCGACCGGAAGAATATATAGAGAGCTTTGAGCTTGCCTATCAGAAGGCTGCCAATAGGCTTATTAGAGAATTCACAATAGAATTTTGCCTGGAGGACGGTTCGATAGACTGGGAGAAGCTAGTAAGGTTCAATTCAGGACGCCAAGAGGCATCGACATGACCCCATTCATCCACCTCCATACCCATACGGAATACAGCTTGCTCGACGGCGCGGCCAGAGTAAAAGACCTTTGCGCGCGCGCGAAGGAGCTTAATATGTCCGCGCTTGCCATGACGGATCACGGCGTTATGTACGGGGCCGTGGACTTCTATACCGAATGCCAAAACGCGGGCATTAAGCCCATATTGGGCATGGAGGCGTATATAGCGCCTAGATCGCGGCTCGACCGCGAGGGCAAGATGGACAAGGAGTACGCGCATCTCGTCCTTCTCGCGAAAAATCAACAGGGCTACCAAAACATAATGGCGCTTTCGTCCATAGGCTTTACGGAGGGATTTTACTACAAGCCGCGCATCGATTACGGCGTTTTGGCCGAATATTCAGAGGGGCTGATATGCCTTTCCGCCTGCCTCGCCGGGGACGTTCCGAGATTTCTCATGTCCGGGCGGTACGACGAGGCGAAGGAGCTGTGCCTGCGGCTAAAGGGCATCTTTGGCGAAGACTTCTATATCGAGCTCCAGGATCACGGCCTGCCGGAGCAAAAGCATATACTGCCTTCGCTGCTTTCGCTCTGCAAGGAAACGGATATCAAGCCCGCCGCCACGAACGACGTCCACTACGTCTACGAAGACGACTGGGAGGCGCAGGACGCGCTTTTATGCATACAGACGAACCGCCAGGTCGGCGATATGAACCGCATGCGCATGGATTCGAAGGAGTTCTACCTTAAGAGCGGGGACGAGATGGCCGAACGTTTCTCGTTCATCCCCGAGGCGCTGGCCAATACCGTCAAAATTGCTGATCAATGCAGCGTCGAGCTGGACTTTTCTAGTAGGCATCTGCCCGCCTATGCCACGCCTAATGATACCCCGCACGAGGCGTATCTGCGCGGATTGTGCCTCGAAGGGCTGAAAGCGCGCGGCATGGAAGCCCATATCGAGCGCCTCGATTTCGAGCTCTCCGTAATAGCAAAGATGGGCTTTGTCGACTACTTTCTTATCGTCTGGGATTTCATACGCTACGCGAAGGATAAGGGCATATCCGTCGGCCCCGGGCGGGGCAGCGCCGCCGGGAGCCTCGTCGCATACTGTTTATACATAACGGATATCGACCCTATCAAATACGGGCTGATCTTCGAGCGGTTTTTAAACCCCGACCGCGTCACGATGCCCGACGTCGACATCGACTTTTGCTACGAGCGGCGGCAGGAGGTTATCGACTACGTCTTCGCCAAATACGGTGCGGATCACGTCGCTCAGATCATCACCTTCGGCACCATGGGCGCGCGCAGCGTCATACGCGACGTGGGGCGGGCGCTGGGCATGCCCTACGGCGACGTCGACCGCATAGCCAAGCTCGTGCCCTTCGAGCTGAATATTACGCTCGAACGCGCGCTGTCCATCAGCGCCGAGCTGAAAGCCGCCGTAAACCAAAGCGAGGAGACGCAAAAGCTCATTACGCTCGCGCTCAAGCTCGAGGGCCTGCCCCGGCACGCCTCCACCCACGCCGCCGGCGTCGTCATAACGGAAAAGCCTGTCGTAGATTACGTTCCGCTGCAAAAAAACGACGAAGCCGTCACGACGCAGTTCGCCATGGGCGAAATAGAGCGGCTTGGGCTGCTAAAGATGGACTTTTTAGGATTGAGAACGCTAACTGTTGTCCGCGATACGGAGGTTATGCTCGAAAAGGACGG
>DBDD01000171.1:6100-8786 GCA_002293365.1 Christensenella sp. UBA941
GAAAGCGCGGGCATGCGCTCCTTTATGCGCGATTTGAAGCCGAGCTCCTTCGAGGACATTATCGCCGGCATCGCGCTCTTCCGCCCCGGCCCGATGGATCAAATCCCCAATTTCGTAAAGTGCAAGCGCGATCATAACGCCGTGCGCTACGAGCACCCGCTGTTGGTACCGATACTGTCCAACACCTACGGCTGCATGGTCTATCAGGAGCAGGTCATGCAGATCGTGCGCGACCTGGCGGGCTATACCTTGGCCGAATCCGACAAGGTTCGCCGCGCGATGTCCAAGAAAAAGGCGGACGTCATGGCCAAGGAGCGCGAGCATTTCATAAGAGGCTGCGGCGAACGCGGCATCGACGGCCCTACGGCGAACCGAATCTTCGACTCTATGACGGACTTCGCGCAGTACGCGTTCAATAAATCCCACGCGGCGGCCTACGCCGTGCTCTGCTACCGCACGGGCTACCTAAAGCTGCATCACCAGGCGCAGTTCATGGCCGCGCTCGTCAACTCCGTCATGGGCGTTTCCGACAAGGTCGCGGAATATATCGGCGTATGCCGCCAAAAGGGCATCCCGATCTTGCCGCCGGACGTGAACAAAAGCGCGGCGAAGTTTTCTGTGGAAGGGGAAAAACCTGTAGGGGCGGACTGTGTTCGCCCGCAGGATGAAACCAACGCCGTTGTAATACACGGGCGAACGCAGTTCGCCCCTACAGAAAGTGCGTCTAACAAAGGCCCATCATCCGTTAGATTCGGCCTAGCAGGCATCCGAAACGTCGGCTTCGGCGCGGCGGAGGCGCTCGTTTTAGAGCGCGAAGCGAACGGCTCGTTCGAGACGTTTCTCAGCTTTGTGGAGCGTACAGGTTTCAATAAGCGCGCGCTGGAAAGTCTTATCAACGCTGGGGCGTGCGATTGTTTCGGCCATACCCGCGCACAGCTCTCGGCAGTCGCCGCCCGCGCCGCCGATATGGCCACGGGGCTTAAAAAGCGCAAGGACAGCGGACAAACCTCATTCTTCGACGACGAGGAAGCCTCCGAGATCGACATGCCGAATATCCCGGACGACCACCCATCCCGCAAGCTGCAGCTCGAAAAGGAGGCTACGGGGCTGTATATCAGCGGGCATCCGCTCGCCGCGCTCGAAAAGGAGCTCTCGGCCTTTAATCGCACGACCTCCGACATCAACGCCACGGGCTTCTATGCTCTCAAGGACGGTGCGCGCGTGCGTCTGGGCGGCATAATCGCGGGCTTTCGTACGAAGACGACGAAGTCCGGCAACGTCATGGCGTTCGCGAATCTCGAAGACCTTAGAGGCACGTGCGAGCTGATCATGTTGCCGCAAATTCTCTCAAAATACCGCCCCTTGCTCGAGGACGACGCGCTCGTGGTCATAACGGGCAAGGTCGATCAGAGGGAAGAGGGGCCGCAGCTCGTAGTGGACGAAGTTGCGCCGCTGGGCGGAACGGATAACAAGCCCCCCGCGACGCTGTATTTGCGCATTACGGAGGGCAAAAGCGTTCCAAAGGCGCTTACGGAGGCCTTATCGCGCCATCCGGGGCATCATCCCGTGCGCGTCGTCTACGCCGAAACGAACAAGGTGCAGCAGGTTCCGAGGGAGCTGTTTGTGAACGCTTCAGAGGAGTGCATCGGGGAGCTGGGCGCGCTTATCGGCGAGGGGAATGTGAAGAAGAAATAATAGCGATCCCCGCGCTCGTCCCGAGCCTCGACGCCCCCGCTTCGATCATGGCCAGCGCGTCCGCTTTCGTGCGTATGCCGCCCGAAGCCTTCACGCCCATTTCGGGGCCGACGGTTGCGCGCATGAGCTTTACGTCTTCAATCGTCGCGCCGCCAGTCGAAAAGCCCGTGGACGTCTTCACGAAATCCGCGCCGGCGGCCTTGCATATCTCGCAAGCCTTTATTTTTTCCTCGTCCGTCAAAAGGCACGTTTCCAGAATGACTTTCACTATCGCGCCCGGCTTTGCCGCCGCGACGACGCCCTCGATATCCTTTTGAACGAAATCCCAGTTCTTGTCCTTTATAGCGCCGACGTCGACTACCATATCGACCTCCTTCGCGCCGAGAGCAACGAGCGCCTTTGTCGCGTGTGCTTTTGCCTCCGGCAAAGCCGCGCCGAGCGGGAAGCCCACGACGACACAGGGCTTTACGTCCGTACCCGCCAACTCTTTAACAACGAGAGCCAAGCGCGACGGATTCACGCACACGCTCGCGAAGCCGTGCTCCCTAGCTTCCGCGCAGAGCTTAATAACTTGATCCGCCGTCGCGCCCTGTTTTAGAATTGTATGGTCGATGTATTTGTTTAATTGCATGGTGTTACCTCCCGGGGTATCCGAATTTCTGTAGGGGCGAACTGTGTTCGCCCGCGACATTCACTAACGTATGATTTAAACCACGGGCGAACACAGTTCGCCCCTACAGGTTTTGGGTAATTGCGCGGATTGCCATTTTTCATTCCCCGCTCCCGGCGGAGCCGGGAGCGGGGAAAATAGATTTCATATTGCTGCGCGGCGAAGCCGCGCAGCAATATTGAAAGATTAGTTAAGCAGCAAGCTCTCCCCCGTCATCTCTTTAGGCTGCTCCATACCCATCAAATCCAGCAGCGTCGGGGAGAGATCCGCCAGCCGTCCGCCCTCGCGGAGCTGCGCGTTCTTTCGCGCGTCGTCCACGAG
>DBDD01000171.1:8808-10040 GCA_002293365.1 Christensenella sp. UBA941
TCGCAGTTGCCGTGATCCGCCGTGATGATCGCGCGGCCGCCTTGCTTGCGTATCGCCTCCACGACCTTATAAACGCACTCGTCCACGGCGTGTACGGCCTTAATCGCCGCGTCCAGCACGCCCGTATGCCCGACCATGTCCGGATTCGCAAAATTGAGGATCATAACGTCGTACTGGCCGCTTTCGACGCGCTTTACAGCCTCTTCCGCCACTTCATACGCGCTCATCTCGGGCTTCAGGTCGTACGTGGCGACCTTCGGGGACGCGATCAGCGCCCGATCCTCGCCCTCGCGGGGCGCTTCGACGCCGCCGTTGAAGAAGAACGTGACGTGCGCGTACTTTTCCGTCTCCGCTATGCGCAATTGCGTCTTCTTGTGCGCGGAAAGGTAGTCGCCCAAGGTATTATGCAGCGACTGCGGCTCGTAGGCGATATGATACCTATCGGAGAGGCTCTTGAACGTCGCGTCGTACTGCGTAAGCGAAACGTATTCAACGGGGAAATAGCTCCGCTCAAAGCCGGTAAAGCCCTTGTCGATGAACGTGCGCGTAAGCTCGCGCGCCCTGTCCGGGCGGAAGTTGAAGAAGATTATGCTGTCGTTTTCCTTCACAACCGCCGTCGGCTTGCCGTTTTTCATGACGACGCAAGGCTTCACGAACTCGTCCGTCTCATTAGCCTCGTAGCTTTCGCGCATGGCTTGCTCCGCCGAATCGACCGGCTTGCCCTTGCCGTATACCAAAGCGTTGTACGCCTGCTCCACGCGCTCCCAGCGGTTGTCGCGGTCCATCGCGTAGTAGCGGCCCTGAACCGTCGCGATCGCTCCGAAGCTCTGGCGCTTGAGCTCTTCCTCCAGCTCCAGGATGAACTTGACGCCCGACGTCGGCGGGACGTCGCGCCCGTCCATGAAGCAGTGGATGAAGACGTTATTCAGGCCCCGCTGCTTCGCCAATTCGATGAGCGCGAACAGGTGCTCCATGTGGCTGTGCACGCCGCCGTCCGAAACCAAGCCCCAAAGATGCAAGCCGGAATTTTTGGCCTTGCAGTTTTCAATCGCCGCCAAGAACGCCGCGTTTTCGAAAAAATCGCCGTCCGTTATGGACTTGGAGACGCGCGTGAACTCCTGGTACACGATGCGCCCCGCGCCGATGTTCAGATGCCCGACCTCGGAATTGCCCATCTGCCCCGGCGGGAGCCCTACGTCCAGCCCCGACGCGTTGATGCGCGTATGCGGGAA
>DBDD01000171.1:10047-10908 GCA_002293365.1 Christensenella sp. UBA941
GCGTTGCCGCGCTCGTCCTCGCGCGCGCCGAAGCCGTCGAGGATTATGAGCGCTGTGAGTTGTTTGGTCATAGATGTCCTCTCTCGGAGCTCCGCCCCGAACGTCAAACAACGTTGGTTATCCGAAATTCTGTAGGGGCGAACTGTGTTCGCCCGTGACCCTCAACATAAGCATTCATTAATCGCGGGCGAACGCAGTTCGCCCCTACAGGTTATCGCTTAAATCGTTGCAAGACTAGTAGTTCACAACCTTGCTAAAATCCTCCGCCTTCAGGCTTGCGCCGCCGATAAGACCGCCGTCGATTTCTGGCATGGCCATGAGCGAAGAGGCGTTTTTCGGGTTCATGCTGCCGCCGTATTGGATGCGCACTTCCTGCGCCGCGGCGTCGCCCACGACGGACGCAACCGCCTTGCGCACTACGGCGATTGTGTCGTTCGCGTCCTGGTCTGTGGCGGTCTTGCCTGTGCCGATAGCCCATATGGGCTCGTAGGCGATAACGACCTTCTTCACGTCCTCGGCGGAGAGGCCGTCGAGGGCGTCAACGGTCTGGGCTGTAACCCATTCGTTTGTAATATTGCCCTCGCGCTGTTCGAGCGATTCGCCGACGCATACGATGGGCGTCAGGTCGTTTGAAAGAGCGACCTTGACCTTCTTATTGACGGTTTCGTCCGTTTCGTTATAATACGCGCGGCGCTCGGAGTGCCCGATGATGACGTATTTAACGCCCAGCTCCAGCAGCATCTTCACGGATACCTCGCCCGTATACGCGCCCTTGGGCTCGAAATGCACGTTCTGCGCGCCAAGGCCGATGTTCGTGCCTTCGAGCAGCGGGCCGACGACGGCGAGGCTCGTATACGGCGG
>DBDD01000081.1 GCA_002293365.1 Christensenella sp. UBA941
TTCCTTTGCTGCTGGAATGCTTCCGTATCGTCTTCCAAACCGAGCAGCGCGACGCGGCCGCGTATTTTTTCGTTGGATTATTAACTGGCCTTTCGGTCGCAGTTAAGCTGACGAATGTGGTTTATTTCCTGCCGGTAATAATCTTGGCGGTCTATCAGGATATCCGTCAAAAAACGTTTAAGCCCATAAAACTCGTTTGGGGCGCGCTCGGCGTAATTCTTCCAGCCGCCCCGTTCGCGCTTTACGGCGTGATTTTCACAGGAAGCCCCGTCTTCCCCTTCTACAACACGATACTCAAATCGCCATATTATTCCAATATTAACTTTAGGGACGGGCGTTGGGGGCCGCAGAGCTTCCTCGAAACGCTTCTCTGGCCGCTTATCGTAGTTTTTGATACGTCGCGCTTTGGCGAAATTATCGAGTACGCCGCGTATAGCAACGGCAGGCTGGCAATCGGGTATATCTTCTCCATCGTATCGGCTTTCGTCTATAAAAAGGCCGGACTGCTCCAAAAACGGCTCCCTATGGCGCTGTGCCTGCTGGTTTCCGCCGTCCTATGGTCGGCGACGAGCGGCTACGCCCGCTACGGGATGGTTATAGGCGTTTTGGCCTTTTTATATCTCGCGGTTTTCATAATGGACATGCTCGCGTTACACAGGCGTTTCTGGGCCGCAGCGTTAGCGCCGCTAATGACGGCGTCGCTCGCTGTTTCTTTTTTGTTCGTTTCGTTTTATAATTTCGATTGGAGCTGGCGGTTATCCATATTCAAGGGCGCGGATTGGAGCACATCGCCAGTCAGGCCGCATTATGAATTGATCCCGCGATATTATGGGGGGCACGCAAGGGCGAACCTGCCGTACGTCCTAAACGACCATACTGCGACACACGACGCGGGCATACAAGCTCGCTTCAACGAGGTAAAAACTTGGGTATGCCTCGACGGGGCGACTGCGGACGCCGCCATTGCGAATCCGGAGGCTGATTTCTTTATCTTCGGCTCGAATTTCACGCCAGTAGAAAGTCTAACAGCCTCTGTACGCCGCTATTTCGGCGAGCATTCGACAGACGGGATATATACGTTGGCGCGCTATTACTATGACGGACTTCCCGCCCAATATGAGCAATGCGGCTTTACCGTGGAAGAAATCGAGGAGGTTCGCCTAAACCACATGGACGCGAACCAAATTGCCTATTTTATTAAGCTGACGTATCTGGAGGATATCGATGAGCCGGCCTAAGCATAAATCCAAATACCGCGAAGCCTCTAAGAGCATGGATAGCTTAACGTTCGCCATTTTAGCGCTGCTGGCGCTCGCGTTTTTCGATTGTCTTTTCCGGTTCCTAAGCTTCTGCGTCTTCGGCGACGTTCTGTCGAACTTAGCCTGCTTTTTAATAGGCTTCGCCGTCTTTGTAGCGATATTATTCCTTATCCGCAAGCGAATAACTCTATATGCCCCGGCTTTCAACAAAATCGATATAATATTCGGCGCAATATTCGCGCTGTACTTTTTCATGAAAGCGATTTTTCCAGACAGCATGTCCGACACGCTAATCGCCGAAATCTTTCTTCATGAGTTCTCCTTCACGTCCAAGCTCGAAGCTCTGAAGCCGGATTTACCCTTTTTCATAGCTTGGTCGAGCCTCGGCAGCCGCGTTTTCTACTATTTCCGGCTAATATTCGGCTACCGGCTTAGTATTTTGCCGAATTTCCTCATCTTGGCGGCGGCATACTACAAAACCAAGGAGATACTCTCCGGTTTTTTACACGATATATTTCCGAACAAGCCCAAATTCAAGCCGCACGTTGCGGCGTCTCTAATATCGGGCGCGGCCTTTCTGATCCTTTTCGACGAGTCCATAGCGATGGGCGCGGTTATAATAAAGCCGGATCTTTTCGCCATACCATTGCTGCTCGAATGCTTCCGTATCGTCTTCCAAACCGAGAGGCGCGATTCCGGCGTATACTTCCTTGTCGGCCTTTTATCGGGCCTCTGCTTTGCCAGCAAGCTCGCAAATATCATGTATTTCCTTCCCGTTATCGCTCTATTGATATACCAGGAAGCGCGTAAAAAAGCGTTGAAACCTCTTTGGCTGCTCTATTTGGCGGCGGGCGTATTGATCCCCGTCGCCCCGTTCGCGCTCTATAACTGGATTTTTACCGGAAACCCCGCCTTCCCCTTTTATAACGCCGCTTTCCAGTCGCCCTATTACGCACCGGTTAATTTTAAAGATATCCGCTGGGGGCCTGAGAGCTTCCTCGAAACCCTCGCGTGGCCGTTTATTGTAGTTTTTGACGCCTCACGCTTTGGTGAAATTGTCGGCTTCACGCAATTCAGCAACGGGCGGTTGGCAATCGGCTATATCGTAATCGCCGTATCGCTCTTCGCATACAGAAAGACCGGGCTCTTGCAAAAAAGGCTCCCTATGGCGCTGTGCCTGCTGGTTTCCACCGTCCTATGGTCGGCGACGAGCGGCTACGTCCGCTACGGGATGATAATCGGCGTTTTGGCCGGCGAAGCCGTCTCTTGCGCTCGACATTACACAATACGGCGAAAAAGCGGGGCCAAATCTTCGCTATGTGCTCGGCGATTATGCGTCGACCGACCGCCCCTTTCAGCAAGCGCGCTATGACGAAGTAAAAACTTGGATATGCCTGGAAAACATTACGGCGGACGCCGTTATCGCAAACCCGGACGCCGACTTTTTTATCGTATCCACCTCAATGCAACAGGTTGAAAGCCACGCCGATAAGGTAAAACGCTACTTCGACGGGCGCTCGGCCGAAGGGCTGTATGCCTTGGAGCGCGTATACAACTTGAGCGAGGATAAATTAAACGCCTATTTACAGCTGGGCTTTACGGTGGAAAATATCGAAGAGGTCTTCATAAACCAAATGGACGCAAACCAAACGGCCATATTTATAACGTTGTCGTATGAAAATTAGGGCTTCATCGCATTGCGCAGCTCCGCCTCGATCCTCTTTACCGCGTCTTCGGTAGCTCCCTCGGCGCGCATGACCATGATCGGCTGTGTATTGGAAAGCCTTAAAAGCCCCCACCCTTCCGGAAAATTCACCCGGACGCCGTCCACTTCGATCACGTCGAGGCCGCTCGCTTTAAAGTATTCTTTCACGCGCTCCATAATAGCCTCGCGTCCGTTTTCGTCGATTTCGACGCGAATCTCCGGCGTGGCGAATGTCTTGGGCAAATCGCTCATAACCGCGCTTAGCGGCCGCGATTCCTCCGAAAGAAGCTTTATCAGCCGCGCGCCCGCGTATAGCGCGTCGTCATAGCCGTAATATTCGTCCGCAAAGAAGAAATGCCCGCTCATCTCGCCCGCGAACAATAAATTCCGCTCCTTCATCGTCGCCTTAATGAACGAATGGCCCGTCTTGTGGAAAAACGGCTTGCCGCCGAGCCTTTTGATCTCGTCGAACAGCGTTTGGCTGCATTTGACCTCGACGGGCGCTTC
The DNA here is from genome assembly GCA_002293365.1 of Christensenella sp. UBA941. Taxonomy (GTDB): domain Bacteria; phylum Bacillota; class Clostridia; order Christensenellales; family UBA941; genus UBA941. Next base: position 3,472 of record DBDD01000081.1, read on the forward strand.
CTGGCCCTTATGCGCTAAAAGCAGCTTTCGCCAAAACAGAATTTGCAGCATGTCGCCCCAAATAATTCCCCCGGCATCGCTGACGACGCCCAGGCGGTCGCCGTCGCCGTCGAAGGCGAC
>DBDD01000008.1:0-13720 GCA_002293365.1 Christensenella sp. UBA941
GAGCGGGAGCGGCCGGAGCCGTAGGGGCGGGCGCGCAGGCAGCCGCAAAGGCCAGGATCATCATCGCGGCGCAGATAAGCGCCAGTAAACGTGTGGTTTTCATGAGGTTCCTCCTTAATTATTGTTTGGTTCGTTTTATTTGAAAGGCGCAGCGCCTTTGACGAATATGAGCGGGGCACGCGTTCATTAAACGTTCTAATCTTGTAGGGGCGCGNNGTAAACGCTGATTAACTGACCCAATACTGTAGGGGCGCGCATTGCGCGTCCGTGGAATCAAGACGTCGTGCGGTTTTCGCGGACGCGCAATGTGCGCCCCTACAGTACTGGGTCAGTCAAGCCCACAAACCTAAGCTTCAACGTGAAATAAAGCTTTCGCCCTCGGAAAACTCTGCGCCAAACAGCTTATGCTGGTGCGGCGCGCCGCTGCGGATGTGGTTTAGCAGAAGATGAACACTCTCGTAAGCCATGACGGCGTCCGGCTGCTTCATGGTAGCCAGCGACGGAACGAAATAGCGGCCCTCCTCCAGGCCGTCAAATCCGACGACGGATATATCGCCAGGCACCGACAGCCCGGCGTCGTGTATAGCGCGCATAGCCCCGAACGCGAGAATGTCGGAGATGCAGAAAAGACAGGTGAATTTCGCGCGCTGTAAAAGCGCTTTTGCGGCCTCGTAGCCCGCCTTGTAGGAGAATTCGCCCGCGTAGGCGATATGCTCTGTAGAAAGCGGTACGCCCGCGTCTTTCGCCTCCTGGCAAAAGCCCTCTATGCGCAAGCGGCCTATGCTAACGTCGTCGGCGCTGGAGCCTATGGCCGCAAGCTCTTTGTGGCCGCTCTCGATTATGCGCTTGGCAACCGAATAGCCGGCGGTATAGTCGTCGACCGTAATGCTGGAAAAGTCCTCGCGGCTCACGTCTCCTTGCATCGTTATCGTCAGCGCGACAAAGGGCGCGTCGAGTCTTTTTAGCTGGCCCCGGGCGTGTTGAAAATTGCCGCCCATGAAGATAACGCCGCGCGGCTTTTTTTCTTTGCACAAGCGTATAGCCGCCGCTACTTCGTCCTGGTTGGTTTCCACCTGCGCAAGCAGCATTATGTAGCCATTGTACTCCAGCTCCTTGGCTATAATGCCCAGCATCGCCGTGAAGAAGGGGTTGGAAAAGCCCTTTACAATAACGGCTATCGCTTTCATCGATTCGCGCTTAAGGCTGCGGGCGCTGTCGTTTGGTATGTAGTTGTATTCGTCGATAACGGAAAGAACTTTTTGGCTCGTTTGGGCGCTGACATCGGGATGGCGGTTGATCACGCGGGATACTGTGGAAACACTGACGCCCGCCAGCTTCGCGATGTCAACGATCGTCAAATTCTCCATGTTGGTATCCTTTCCAGAAATGTTTCCGGCAACGTTACCAGCTTGCAGTAAGTGTACACCCTCTTTCACAAAAAAGCAATAGGAAATTTGCGTTCGGGCGCAATATTTTTTACGAATTTTTTACGCATGTCCATACGCGCCGCTCTTGACCTTAAACCCAATCAAAGGTTTATCCTAGCAAATAAGAGAAGAAACAGAGGGCGCTATTATGGAAAATCCATTTATGCTAAAGCGAACGGTATTCATTTTCTTGGTGCTGCATACGGCGATAATCGCGATGCTGTCGCTTTTAGCCGCGCGCAGCGATACGCCCCCGGTGACAATAATAGTTGCCATCGCGGCGGCCGTCGCGATTACCATATACACGGCGCACAATATCATCCACAGGAGCTTGGCGCGCCAAGCTCAGGAATTGCAGGCGAAAACTAAAGCGCTAGATAACTACGCCGTGGAATTAAGGCTGTGGGCCGGCGAGATGAGCGACCAAAAGCGGGCGCTCAAGGAGCGGGTCGATTTGATAAACGAGTACAGCGAAAGGCTGAACGAATTGCTCTCTATGATAGAAATAGCGAAAGAAGCGGCAGATGAAACAAAACTCGCTCTATAAACACGCCGTCGTCAGGCTGTTTGTAGCGTTCGCGGCCTTAGAAAGCTTCAGGCTATGTTATTCGCATCTTTGCTTGCGGATTTCCGCCCTGACTGGATTTGGGGAATCGAGCCGTACGATCTATCCCCTTTATTGCCTTGCGGTCGTTGCGGGTATGGCGCTAGCGCCTATTATTATGGACAAGGCGCGTCTTGACGGAACAAAAACCACTCCGTTCCTTCGTATTTTAGCCTCTCTAACCGCCATTGGCGCGATAGCGGGCTATTTCATCAATGGCGCTTTCGCTTTGGCGCTCCAATTCTTCGCTACGGCTTTAGCTTCCGGCGCTTTGGCCGTTTGCCTGCGTCAAATGACGCTTCTGCTGCCACCGCGCCGCGTAGGGCTATTCGTAGGTCTTTCTTGCGCTATCATGTCGCTGTCGAACGCGCTGCTGTTTTTTCAGCCGTTTATTGAGCTCCCGGACGGAATTTTCCTTGGAATAATATGCGGCTTTTTAGCCGCGGCCTTTTTCTGTTTCAACGCGAACCGCTTCGAGGCGGCGGCAAAGCTGATTCCGATGCCCAGCGGAGCGGACAAACTGCCTAACAAACGTTTTTTGCGCTTTGCCCTTTTAATTTTGTGCCTCTATGTTCTGCTGGGCGGCCTGCTCGATAATCTCTATTATTTCGACGCGACCTTCGGTCAAACGCAGAACTTCATGTTCTATCTGCTTTTATTCACTGCCGCCGTCGATATCGTCTCGGGCTTCGCGTTTGAACGATTTAACGCGGCCACGATTATGATTTGCGCCTTCGCGCTTATTTTTGCCGGTCAGGCGCTGTCGCTATTCGCCGAAAATACCTTGATGGTGTTCCCCTACGCGCTGCTTTCCAACGCGGGAAACACTATTATGGAAATCCAACTGATAGCGCTTCCCATCGCCTATTGCGCGGCGTCGCGGCGCGCGGGAATAATGCCGGGGCTCGGATATATATTGCTGTTCGGCGGTTTCTTCGCGGTCGGCGTCCTAATGCCCGGCGTCGACCAAAGCTTCGTAATCGGCGCGGCGCTGCTCATTGCTGTGGCGGCGATTATCGCCATCACCTATTTGATAAACGAGGTGAAAGCCGTCCGGCTGTCGCTCCTTCGCAAAGACTTCCTCGCGCGCTTCTCCGATTCGGGCCTATCCGGCGGCCCGTCTATCGAACGCTTCGCGTCAAGCTACGGCCTCTCCGGGCACGAAACCGAAATATTGCGCCATTTGCTGGACGACAAATCGATATCATACATCGCCGCAAAAATGAATATGGCGGAAAAAGCCATACAGAACAGCGTCAATTCACTATTATGCAAGACGGGCGCGAAAACCATATCGGAAGCGATATCCCTATTCAAGCGCATGGCGCATCAAGCACTGGTCTATCAGGATATACGGCGCGCGTTAAATAGCTAGCGGTGAACCGGCGCTAAAATGTAAAACGCTCTTGACATTTTGTTTTTTAGTTGCTAAACTCATTAATGTAAAGATGATTTTACATTATTGGAGGTGCGCTATGAAGAAAATGGACGAAATGGACAGAAACATTCAGCTGCGTTCGGAGTCGATAGGTTATAGGGCGGCGATGTTTGCTTTAATCGTTTGGATTTTATACGATCTATGGAATTATTGGTTCAACGGCGGCGCGAAAAATGTACTGCCGACTACGCTTACGATCATCGTTTTAATAATACAGCAGTTCTCCGCGATTAGTATTAAGCGCAAGATGATCGCGGGCGACGAGGAATACAAAGAGCCGAACCAACTGCTCAGGCTTGTTATCCTCATAGTATTGGCGCTGTCTATGGTGCTGTCCGCGGGCGCGTATTTAAGCACTGTGAGTTTCGCGGCATGAAAAACAATATTAAGCGGCTTCGGAAAGAAGCCGGGATGCGTCAGGAAGACATGGCTGCGCTCTTGGGCGTTAGCCGCCAGACGATTATCGCTATCGAAAACGATAAATACAACCCGACGCTGGAATTGGCGATGAAAATAGCAAGGCTGCTGAAGCTAAAAGTAGAGGATATCTTTATGTTGGAATGAGGCGCAGTTGCGTATTCTACAAAATTTGCTATAATGCTATTGGTAATAAGTAATCGACACGTAAGAAAGCGGGTATACAGCCATGATTTTAAAAACGCCCAGATTACTCTTGCGTCCATGGCAGGAAACAGACGCCGAAAGCCTGTATGACTACGCAAAGGATCCTCGCGTAGGGCCGATAGCGGGCTGGCCCGTTCATACGAGCGTCGAAAACAGCCGCGATATCATACGCGAGATACTTTCGGCGGACGAAACCTACGCCGTCACACTAATGCCAGGCGGCGCGGCGGTGGGCAGCATAGGGCTTTTGATCGGCGAGCGCAGCAATCTGAATATTCCGGTTAACGAAGCCGAAATAGGCTACTGGATAGGAGTGCCGTTTTGGGGGCAAGGCTTGATCCCGGAGGCAGTACGCGAGCTCATGCGCCACGCTTTCGAGGATTTGAATTTGGATGTACTATGGTGCGGCTATTTCGACGAAAATGAAAAATCCAAGCGCGTAGGCGAAAAATGCGGCTTCAAATTCCATCATACCGAAAATAAAGAATGGCCGCTCATAAACGCGGTCAAAATCCAGCACATAACGCGCCTAAGCAAAGACGAATGGCGGGAGATTCAAAAGTGCCAATAAATATTACTGAAGAACTCGTCCAGTTACTAAACGAGCGCGTACTTTATTATTTCAGCGAGATTAGTAAAATACCGCGCGGCTCGGGCAACGAAAAAGCTATCGCAGATTATTTGGTCGCTTTCGGAGTCGAACGCGGCCTTGCCGTCCGGCGCGGAGAAGCATTTATAAACGGCAAGCAAACGCACAACGTCGTTATTTGCAAGCCGGCCTCAAATGGCTACGAGCGTTTGGATACTGTAATTTTACAGGCGCATATCGACATGGTCTGCCAAAAGACTATGGACTCGGCTCACGACTTCACGACGGACTCCATCAAAATCATCGTCGAAGGCGATATGATGCGCGCCGACGGGACGACGCTGGGCGCCGACGACGGTATCGGCGTTGCGATTATACTGTCAATTCTGGATAGCGGCGCAATTGCACATCCGCCTATCGAAGCGCTGTTTACTTCGGACGAGGAGGAAGGAATGTCTGGCGCGATGGCGGTGGATCGGTCTTTAATTACCGGCAATCGCCTTATCAATATCGACGCCGAGGAAGAGGGCGCGCTGTACTACGGCTGCGCGGGCGGCGTAAATGCAAACTTCTATATCCCCATCACAAAAGAACCCGGCCCAAGCGGCTATTCCGCGGTTCAAATCGAAATTTCCGGCCTTACCGGAGGCCATTCCGGCTTGGATATACACAAAAACCGCGCAAACGCGCATTTGCTTATGGCTCGTTTATTGCGCGCCATCGCAGACGCCTTCCCTATGCGACTAATCGCCTTTACGGGCGGCGACAAGCGCAACGTAATCACGCGGGAGGCCGGCGCGTTGTTCGCCGTCGAGGCGAAAAACTGCGAAAGCGCCATAAAGCTGGCCGAAGCTCATCGGGCGGTCTTTACGCGCGAATTTGAAGACGTTGAGCCTTCGATCACATTGACCGCTGAACAGGTTCCAATGCGCCATCAAGCCGCTCTTTCACAGGATTCTCTCACTAGGCTGCTTAGCGCCATATTACACATGCCAAACGGCGTTCAGACGATGCACACAAAAGTCGAAGGGCTTGTAATGACGTCGTGCAATCTCGGCGTCGTAAAGCAGGAGGACGATCAATTCGTGCTATGCTCGCTCGTACGCAGCTTTGATAAAGCCGAAAAGCTCGATGTGCTCGAACGGATGCAAGGACATGCCGAACTCGCCGGAGCAAGGCTTATAACTGGGGGCGACTATCCCGATTGGAAGCCCAACCCCGATTCAGAGCTTATCGCCCGCTTTAAACGCGCCTACCAGACAGCTTTCGATAAAGAACCAATGCTCGAATCCGTTCACGCCGGGCTCGAATGCGGCTACTTCGCCGATAAATTCCCCGATATGGACATGATCGCCTTTGGCCCAACAATCACAGGCGCACATTCTACCGCGGAAAAACTACACATCAAAAGCATGGAAAAGATCATAAGCCTCTTGCTGCATGTTCTAAATCAAATGGACGCGTAATCCCGATAAGATTCCCATATAAATATTAACTTTTATTATAACTTTTCTTGTATTATATCTTTATTAGTGTTATTATAGTGTAAATAATATAATTTTCGTGGCAGCAAATATCTGATAAGGAGACGTATAGGATGGTTATCAATGCGGAAACGCTCAAAAGTTTGAAGCAAATCAACGTCAGCACCGACAAAGAGAAAACTATGAGCCGAGTAAAACGGCTATGGGCCGACACGCTGCCCAACACAAAGAAAAAGGTGTTGGCAACGGTCAAAACCGGCGACGCGACTATCTACCGCATCTTTAGAACAGGCGCGATTACGCCCAGAATCGTACTGGCGCTAGCGAGCTTGCTCAACGCAAACCCGTTTTTCCTAACTGGCGACACGGATGAAAACGGGGGCTACAGCCCAGAAATGTCCGAGCTATTCCTCGAAGCAAAGGGTATCGACAAGCGCAATCGCGGCAAAAAAGGCGTAATCGATATATATTCCGACGCTGAAACTGGCCTTTTGGGCGATGCGCCCGCCGCCGAAGAAGCTGCGGACACGCTTGCCGTCCTGGATGCTGGCGTTTACGCCGCATTAAGCGAAGATGAATACGTGCTCCAAATCCGCGCACTGTTCCAACGCGCCGCTTTCAGCTCAATAGCGAAAATAAAGCTGACCACGGCTGCGGAGTTGCTGTTTAAAGACTAGCCCATATACTCCAATAATTTTTGCGTTCCCCGCAAAACGCGCAGCGCCCCCATGTTTAGCGCGTTCATTTCGTCCTCGCCGGGATACGTAAATACTTTTGCGAGGCGGTCAATCCGTTGCTTTATAGAACCTGTAAAGCGCACGGAATAAGCCAGCCCGCCCGTAAGAATTATCGCGTCTGCCTTGCCCTCAAGCGCGGCGATCATCGCACCGATTTCCTTGGATACCTGATACGCCATCGAATCGACCACGAGCGCCGCGTACTCGTCGCCGTCGCGGATCATCTTTTCCACGCGCGTCAAGTCGTTAGTGCCCAGATATGCCAGCATGCCGCCACGTTTGTTTATGATGGCCATCATCGCCTTTTTTTCCAGCTTGCCGCTAAAGCACATATCTATAACGGGCTCAAGCGGAACAGCGCCGCAGCGTTCGGGCGAAAACGGACCCTCTCCGGCAATGGCGTCGTTGACGTCGATAACCCTGCCGTAGCGATGCGCGCCCACAGTTATGCCGCCGCCCATATGGGCGACAACAAACCTACCGTCCTCATAATTCATGTTAAGCTCGGCAGCGCACTTGCGCGCTGCCGCTTTTGCGTTTAAAGCATGAAACGCACACTTGCGCTCGACGCCCGGAAAGCCGGATAACCGCGCGTACGGTTCCATTTCATCCACCACGACCGGATCCACCACGTAGGCCGGTACGTTATATTGCTCCCCGATATCCGCCGCAATAAGCCCGCCGAGCGAGGAAGCGTGCACGGAAGCGAAGTCGTCCATAAGATCGCGCTTCATCTTTTCGTTTACAAGATAGGTTCCCGAATCGATCGGCTGTATCAAGCCTCCCCTACCCACGACGGCGGAAAGCATCCCTTTGGCGATTCCGGACTTTCGCAGAAACTCGCGAACATATTTCAGCCGTATAGGTTTTTGGTCGAGCGTCTTTTGGCACTGATCGAACTCGCCGCTGTCGTGGCGGATCGACTCTTGAAAGCGTACGTCCTCGTTTTCGTATATAGCCAGTTTCGTCGACGTTGAACCCGGATTTATAACAAGTATAAAAAATGACCGGCCCGTCATGATGCCGTTCCTCCTCTTGATATTATCGTGCCGCCCGAGCGGGCGCAGTCCAGCACGCTTACCGAGCGCAGCGCCTCGTCTATTTCCCCCGGCGAGTCCGCGCATTCCACCCACAGTACGCCGCCGCCATCGTGGATAACGTGTTTTTGCGGCAGTGGTAGGGCGTCAAAATCCTCTTTGCGTATTTTTATAAGCAACAGTTCGCGCATGAAGTGCGTGTCCGCCGTACATTCCTCCCAGCCTCGGACAAATTCCATCTTGGATATCTGCTTAGAAAGCTGCTTCATATCGACGTACTGATTTTTGAATGTAATATTGATGCTGGTGGCGCCTTCTTTTATAACGCCTGCGCTGATACTTTCGATATTCCATCCGTTATGCCGGAACAAACCGGCTACCCTGTCCAAAACGCCCGGCGTATTGTATACCTGTAATGTCAAAATAGTTATCATTCTACATCCCTCCGTCACGGGCGACCGGGGGCGGTCGCCCCTACAACCAATCGTCGGCTGCCTCAGCCTGCCCCTCCGGCTTCGAGCACTTTCTTTACAAGCGCCGAGCGTCTCTCGGGCGTGTCCAGCATGATATCCGCCAAATGCGGCTCTATGCCGAGTTCTCTTATCTCTTTCGCTTGCGCTTCGTCTGCGGTATCGATGATAAACGCGTCCAAAATGCCAGCGTATTGTGCACTGACGCCGGCGCTGGATACGGGAAGGCCCAAGTCGCTTAGCATGCGCGCGGCCGGACCTTTTATAACATCGCTCCCTATGAGCGGGCTAACGCCGACCTTCGGCGCGCTCGCCGCCGTTATGGCGTCGCGTATGCCTTTGACGGATAAAATAGTCCCGATACTGACGAAAGGATTGCTAGGCGCAAAAAGGATCATTCGCGCAGATCGAATCGCATCCAGCGCTCCCGGCGCGGCCTCGAAGCCGCACCCGCCGGGGTATATTGCCTTTACGCTCTTTTCGCATTTATCCCGTACGAGATAGTGCTGAAAATGCGTAATGCCCTCGCTCGTTTCCATCATCGTCGGCGCCAATTCGTCGCACATGGGCAATACCTGTAAGCTCAAACCGAAGCGTTCCGTCATAAGAGCGGTCGTCTCAGTCAGCGTCTTGCCTTGGCGCATGAGCTTCGCGCGCCAGATTTGCGTCGCCATATCCCGATCGCCCAATTGGAACCACGCTTCCTCACCAAGATTCCTTAACGCGTCCAGGCAATTAAACGTATCGCCACGTATCCCCCACGCCGTCTGAGGGTTTATCATGCCCGCGAGCGTATAAACTACGATATCTATATCCGGCGATATCCGAAGCCCATATAGCTCCAGGTCGTCGCCGGTATTAACGATTGCCGTTATCTCCTCCTGCAAACGCATTTCGCAGAGCGCCTTTAGGAAGCGCGAACCGCCCACCCCGCCGCAAAGGACAACTATACTCAATATAATGCTCTCCCTAGTTTATTTCGATTCTATATAACGCTCATTTTTTCGGACAAAGGGCTCTTCTCCCTACGCTTCGGTTCGCCCGCCGAATAGCCCAGCGTAATAAGCGCCATCGGCTCGTAAGCCTCGCCCAATCCAGTAAAATCACGAAAAACATTCGGACAATAGCGCGGCATGCAATACCAGCACGCGCCCAGTTCCTCGTATTCGGCGGCAAGTAACAGCTGCGCTATGGCGGCGGCGGCGCTTTCTTCCCGAAGCGCGCGCTCAATCGTACCGCGCTTATCCCGCGCGCCGTATATATGCTCCACGAACACGATAATTAGCACAGGCGCCGCGAGAAAAAAGCGTTTCGATTCGTCAGCGCGCTTTTGCGCCTCGTCCTCCGGCATGCCGGAATCCATAAGGTCGGACACATACGCTTTGCCCGCGCCTTCAAACAGCGTTCGCTTGCTCTTTTCGCCGATAATCACGTAAAAATGCCAAGGCTGCGCGTTGTGCGCGCTGGGTGCGGCGTTGGCTGCTTCGAGAATACGAAATAGCTTCTCCTCTGGTACCGGACTTTCGTTAAAGCTGCGACAGGAGCGTCGTGAAAATACCATTTTATAAAAATCGTCCATTAATTCGACCCCAAAACAAAAGCGCTAGACCCAAAACTGCAAGGGCGAACAGTGTTCGCCTGCGACCCTAAAAACCATGCATTTGCGGTTATCGGGAGCACACTGTGCTCCCCTACAATCACCGAAATAAATCTCGTTCCATCGGCATAATGACCTCGTCGATCGCGCTCTCCCGCGCCTCGAACTCATATCCGCGAATCAGCGCGGCAGGCACGTTTTCCGTCTTGCCGCAAACCAGTTCGGCTGCGCCGGCGAGCTCATCCGCCACGGCGGCTTTCGTATAGCGCAAAACGTTGCCATAGGCGTCCTTCGTACCCGTTTCATCGCTGAGCGGCGCTATGCCGCATATGCCTATTGCGAGGTCGCACTGTCCTTCGCGCCACGGTCTGCCGAACGTATCGGAGATTATCACCCCGGCGTATACGCCGAAGGCATCAAATAGCCTTTCGCGAATATTCGCCGCCGACGCGTCCGGACTTTCCGGCAATAGCGCGTATACGCCCGCACCTGTGTTCGAGCCGTCTACGCCTGCGTTCGCAAGTACAAAGCCGTGCTTCGTTTCCGAAATGATAACGCCCGGCCCCATGCGGACGATCCTAACGCTTTCGCGCAGAACCAGCTCCATATATCGGGGCTCGCGCCCCGTAAGCGCCGCCGCCGATACGGCGAAAGCCGAAGGCTCGATATCCTTTGCAAAAACCAGCCGTCTCTCCGCCTTTGAGACGATCTTGGACTTTATGACGACGATATCGCCTCCTACCAAAGCCAGGCCGCACTCGCGCATAGCTCGCGCGACCTCCCAGCCGATATCGGCGCCGGGCCGGATTTCCGGAACACCCTGTATGGGGACGACGGTCACGGCGTTCATGATACAGCTATCGCACCATAAGCTTGTTCAATCTAGGGTACAGCAAATAGAAGATAAGCGCGTTTACGCAGCATTTGATAAGATTGAACGGCAAGATGTAGGGCATCATCGCGAACACGCCCGCCGCCGGCGTTCCGAATTCCAGCCACAGCACGAGCAGGTTGACCGGTATGGATAAGAGCATCCGCGCCAGCGAGGCGATGCCGGTCGCGATCAGCGCCTTGGGCAGCGTAACGCCGCCTCTCAGCAAACGCGCGAATACAAAAACGAATATGCCTGTCATGATTATGTCCGCGCTGACACCGAAGACATTATAGCCGGAGAAGAAAATCCCAAGCACGTCTTTTACGAGCAGCGCGATCAGCCCCGTCATAGGCGAGACGAGCACGGCGAGCAACAAAAGCGGCGCTTCGCTCAGTTCGAGCTTTAAATATGGCGCGGCGGCGAAAATCGGTATCTGCGTTAAGCGCATGATAACGAAGGACATCGCCCCGACTATCGCGGCGTAGGCGATATGCTTGGTACGAAACGATGAAGTCATTTTTCTCTCCTTCAAGGTTATATCATCCCATCGCGCGTTGCGATTTGGGTTTATCCGAATGGGGCAAAGCCCCATTCGGATAATTTTATTTTATTGTGTTGCGGGGCTTTGCCCCGCAACACAATAACACATCTCTCTCCGCCGGGCGTATCAACGCTTCCGCGCCCGGGCTGTCCGGCATATTCAGGCCGCGAATTAACACGACCGGCCTCGATTCGTCCGCCTGACCCATGAGCAGCGAGGCCGCCGAGGCCAATTCGTCCGCAACGGCCTCCATAGTGGTACTCAACGCCCTACCTTGCCTATCCGGCTTGCCTCTATAACACTTTAGCGCGCCTATGCCCGACGCCCCCAGCGCGACGCCGATTACGCCCTCGCGCAGCGCGCGCCCATGCGTATCGCATACAATCACGCCGAGCGATACGCCATAGCGCCGCTCAAGCTCCTCGCGCAGCGCCTTTGCCGACGCGTTCGTGTCTAGCGGCAAAAGTATCGCCTGTCCGGGCGCGCTATTGGAACAATCCACGCCCGCATTCGCGCATACGAAGCCGCGCCTGTGGCGACAAATGAACGGGNNGTTAAATATTTTTGTGACAGAGTGGGAGAGTGTAGTTCCATTGAGTGATGCAGAAATATATGTTAGATTGTGCAGCACCTCGGCGACTTCGCCGAGAATCACTTCGAGCAGCCGGGCGTCCCTTCCCGTCAATTCGGCATAGCGCAGCGCCTCTTCCCCGGCGCTCACGCCGGACAGATCGACTATGCGCCCCTCGGCCTTCGAGACGATTTTATGCGCAACGGCAACGATGTCCCCGCCGCGCAGCGCTTCACCTTCTCGTTCAAGCGCCCCGGCGATTATTTCCGCCAAATCGTCGCCCTTAGCTATTTCCGGGATGCCTTCGGGCGCGAAGGCGATAAACGCGCGCACTGCTAGAAACCCGTGACCGTGATACCTAAATGGTTGCTGCCGTAGCGCTTATTCATGCCTATCAGCATGGGCGTTAGGCTCTCAACGACTCCGGAGAATAAAAGCGAGCCCGCGTTGTAGGCGTTTAGCCCTATGCTCTTGGCAAGCTCGACGACGATATCTATCGTATCAGCGTCGTCGCCCACTATGAGCGTATCGCCCGAAAGCGGATGCGATAAATCGGTCAGCAGCGACGCCGAAATCGTATGGAACCCGGCGGCTACGCGGCTGTTATCGCCTAAGATCGCCTTCGTCTCCAGCGCGTTGGAACCCTCCGCAGGCGGCGCGTAGCGCAACGGCTTGAAAGCGAATGGAATCGTAATGTCGAGGACGGGCTTTTCCGCGAGAGTCGCTTTAAGCTCCTCTAAAAGCGCCCTGTGCCCCGCCGTCGGAACGGAAATCACAATAAGCTCCGCGTTTTTCGCCGCTTCGGAGTTAGCCATGCCGAAAACATTGGATACGCCCGCCTCTTCCCTCGCTTTTTCAGCGGCGGCAATCGCCTTTTCCTCCAATCGGGAGCCAATGATAATTTCGTGCCCCTTCTGCGCGAGGCGCAACGCGAGCCCGTAGCCCATATCCCCCGTCGCGCCTAGAATTGCTAATTTCATGTTATCCACCTACCCTTTATGAACGCCTGATGTAGGGGCAAACCTTGTGTTTGCCCTCTTACAGGGCAGAGACAAGCTCTGCCCCTACATGAATGTTAGTTTAAACCGTAACCCCATACGCATCCTTCAACGCTTTGCGCAGTTCGGCAACATTCGGCTGAATCGTTGGCACGGACGGCAAATGCTTTTTCGTCTCTGCCGGGTCTTTGAGTCCCGTGGACGTCAGTATGGCCACGACGCGCTCATCCTCGCCGATATTCCCCTCCTTTGCCAGCTTCGCCGCGGCGACGAGCGCCGTAACGGAGGATGCCTCGGCGTAAATACCTTCCGTTTTGGCTAAAAGGAGCTGCATGTCCATCGTCTCCGCGTCCGAGCTCGAACGCGCGAAGCCGTTCGACTTGCGCACGGCCTCGAGCCCCTGATACGTGCAGACGCTGCCAGCGATGGAGAACGAAACGGACGGCCCAGCCGGAACCGAAACGGGGAATTCGGCTCCTTGCCTTAGCGTTTCCTCCATCGAGCCGAATACCTCCGCCGCAACCATCTTGGGCAAAGCCTTGATATAGCCCATGTCTACGAGGTCATGCATGCCCTTATAAACGCCGTACAGCCCGTCGGAATAGCAGGCAGGCATGACGATCATATCCGCCTCGCCTAGCTGCTCGTACAGCTCGAAAGCTATCGTCTTGTAGCCGTCGATGCCGTAGCAGTTGCTGCCTATCGGCGGCGCGACGAAGCCGCTCGCGG
>DBDD01000008.1:13782-13944 GCA_002293365.1 Christensenella sp. UBA941
GGCACCTGCGGTATCGTGAATATCAAGCACGGAATGCCCGCCGCCGCACAATAGGCCGCCGCCGCCGCGCCGTGGTTGCCCGTCGAGGCGATGGTCAGCCCGGGCGCGCCCTCATGCACCGCCTTTGTCGTTACGACCGAGATAAGTCTGTCCTTATACGAC
>DBDD01000012.1 GCA_002293365.1 Christensenella sp. UBA941
TCGCCGGGGATGTCGTTTATGCGGCGGTAGACTATCGCGCGCGGATTGTCCCACGAACGGAAGACGGCCTTGATGGCTTCCATAAGCTGAAGCCTCGGCTCCTGCGGAAAATCCTCGCCCTTTTCTTTTCTGTAGAGCGCTTTATACTGTTTTACGACCTCTTTTAAGTAGTCCGCGTTCAGCTCGGAGTCGAGCTTCACGCCGGCGGAATCCTTCACACTTTGAAGTATCGTCTCAAACGAGTGCTTGGATATTTCCATGACGACGTCCGAAAACATCTGGATAAAGCGCCTATAGCTATCGTAGGCAAAGCGCTCGTTTCCGGTAAGCTTGGCGAGCCCGGCGACGGTTTCGTCGTTCAGGCCCAGGTTTAAGATCGTATCCATCATGCCTGGCATGGACGCGCGCGCACCAGAGCGCACCGAAACCAGATATGGATTTTCCTTGTCGCCGAAGCGCTTGCCCGCGTTCTTTTCGCACATCGCAAGCGCCTCTTCGATCTGTTCGATGATATCGTCGCCAATCTTCCTGCCGTCCGCGTAATACCGCGTACAGGCCTCGGTTGAAACCGTGAATCCTGGTGGAACCGGCATGCCCAGCCCCGTCATCTCCGCAAGGTTCGCGCCCTTGCCGCCCAAAAGGTTCCTCATCCCCGCATTGCCTTCGTGGAACAGATAAACGTATTTCATGCTGCGTTCTATCTCCTTTGATGCTTTTCTCACTTCCATTTTGCGGTAACAGTATAAAGCATCGTTAAAAAAGAATCAATGCGGCTCGATGCGAGTTTTTGCATTTTTATATCATTGTTCAATTAATTGCGCTATTGTGTCAGGATATATATGGCTTGAAAAGCATTCGGAACGCACTCAACGCTCTTTCCATTTTCTGCTCGGCGTATTCTGGTAGAAATTGCGATAATTCTTCACGCACATACGCCGGCAAGCGTACGTTCGAAAGATGATCGGGCGCAACCAACAACATACGCTCAAGCGCTTCGGCGGTAAGCGCATGTATCCTTATCGCTTGATGCGAAGCGCAGCCCTTGCAAACCAGCCCGCCCGCGGCGGCGTCGAGCAGAAGTACATCTTTCGAAACGGACTTATTGCATAGAGCGCAGCGAGTCAGCATCGGCCGATATCCGGCATGCGCCATCAGCTTTACTATGAAGCAGAGCGATAGGTCTAATGGTTGTGCGTCCGAATGGCAAAGCGCCGTAAGGAAGTATAAACCCCACATGAAAAGCGCCTCGTCCGGCTCTCCCGGCAATGAGAGCTTCTCTATACAAGCGAGCATCCCCGCGCCTGCGCATAGCTTTTCGTAATCGTCGCGCAACCCGTAGAACGAATCGATGATATCGCCTTGGCGCACGGAAAAACGCTCGCCCTTTTTGTATAGCACGAACTCGCCGTAGCAAAACTGCTGTGTACACGCGAGCAGCCTCGAACTCGTTTTGCGGCTGCCGCGCGCGGCGGCGTCCACGCGCCCGTATTCGCGGGTTATGAGCGTGAGCATCTTGTCGGACTCTTTGTAATTTACGCACCGCGCCACGAGAGCGGTCGCCTTCAGCTCCATTTTTCCTCCAAATTACACCAATTCATGGAAACTTTTTCTGGTATGTATGGGGATTTGCCCGGAGATACTAAGCTCGTTGCGTAAATTTAAAACATTGTAGGGGCGAACTGCGTTCGCCCGTGCTTATTATCACAGCCTTGTTTGCACAGCGGGCGAACACAGTTCGCCCCTACAGAAATACCACAGAATATCAGGAGGTACCATGGCCAATTATTACTGGGATAAATTCATGCGCACAGGCAAGGTCGAGGATTACCTCGCGGCTGCACGCCCAAACGACCCCGCGAAGATAATACGCGAAAGCAAACCCAACCCGAAGGACGAGTTGTAATCACTCGTACCCTATCAATTTAATCGCGCGGGGGCTGTCACGCCAGCCCTCGCGCACCTTTACCCACAATTGCAGGTTCACATGGCCGCCCAACAGCGGCTCGATCTCGGCGCGCGCCCGCTCGCCGATCTTTTTCAGCATGCTCCCGCCCTTGCCGATGATTATGCCCTTATGCGACTCGCGCTCGCAATAAATATTGGCGTAAAGGTCGATAATATCGCCGTCTTCGCGCGTTTCGAGCTTGATGATCTCCGTTAAAATGCCGTGCGGCACTTCTTCAGATAAAAGCCCGAGCGCCTTTTCGCGTATCAGCTCCTGGCAAAGAGTACTCTCGGGCTGGTCGGTCAGCATACCGTCAGGGAAGTACTGGGGGCCCTCAATCGCGAACGAAAACAAGATATCCGCGAGCGCCTCGACGCCTTCGCCCGTAAGCGCGCTTATCGGCAGCGCCTCCTGCACAAACGGATAATCCGCGAGCTTTGCGCGCTGTTCAATAAGCCGATCCTCCGAAACGCGGTCGCGCTTATTCAGCGCGGCGATAACGGGCGTTTTCGCGCTCGCCAAGCGATTCAGCAGCGCCTCGTCCCGCTCCTTTATGCCCATTTTTAAATCGAGCACGACCAAAATCGCCTCGACGTCGCGCAATGCCTCGTTTGCGGCGCGCTGCATGCTTTCGCCCAGCTTGTTGCGCGGCGTTTGAACGCCCGGCGTGTCGATCAAAACGATCTGTTCGCCGGGCCTATTGAGTACGCCTGTTATTTTATTGCGCGTGGTCTGCGCCTTGTTTGAAACTATCGCGATCTTCTTGCGCACCAACGCGTTCAAAAGCGTCGATTTGCCCACGTTCGGGCTGCCGACGATCGAAACAAAGCCACTTTTAAAGTCCATTAATTATAAATCCTCTTGGCCGAACGAATACGGCAAGAGCTCTCCTAGCGAATATACTTTGTATTCTCCCCTTTTGCTTGCGCAAATAACCGGCATATCCGGCTTGCAAAACTCCGCGAGCGCCTGGCGGCAGACGCCGCAAGGCGTTACGATCGTATCGCGGTCGTTAACGACGGCGAGCGCCTCGAAGGCCTTTTCGCCATCTGATACGGCCTTCGCCAGCGCCGTCCGCTCCGCGCAGATACCCGGCGTAAACGCGGCGTTTTCGATATTGCAGCCGTGGTAATACGCCCCGGATTGCCCCTTCAAGCACGCCCCGACAGGGAATTTTGAATACGGCGAATACGAGCGCGCCCGCGCGTCGGTTGCCTGGCGGATCATGTTTTTGATTTCGATCTCCATGAGGGTTTTCATCGCGTTTTTCCTTTCTACGGACACGTTTCCTGTAGGGGCGAACTGTGTTCGCCCGTGGTATACAATGAGGCAACTGTTATGCGGCGGGCGAACACAGTTCGCCCCTACATATCTGCCATTATCTCCCTTTGTTTCTCCAGCATCTTTTCTTCATCCTCCGGCGTCATATGGTCGTAGCCCAACAGGTGCAATACGCCGTGCACCGTTAGAAACGCAAGCTCACGCTCGAGGCTCTGGCCGATTTCATCCGCCTGCCGCGTAGCGGTTGGAAGAGATATAGCGATATCGCCCAAAAATGGCGCTTCCGCCTCCGGCGCTTCCACGAGCACCTCGCCCTCGGCGTTGGCAAAGGACAATACGTCCGTCGCCGCGTCGATAGCCCGATATTGATTGTTCAGCTCGCGAATCCGCTCGTCGCCGACGATAGCGGCGCTCACGTCTCCATGCCCCCCGGCTATCTTCAGCGCGGTTTCAGCGGCATGCCGTATCGCTTGTTCCCCCGCTTCTCCCAATGCGCCCGTTTCGTCCAATATGTCGATCAACCCTTGTCCTCCAAAAGCGGCATATTCGGGTATTCGATGCGCTCGTGCATAATGCCGTCGTACGAAGCGATAAACGCGCGCTCGATCATGCTCAGGTGCGCGAAAGTAAGCGGGCAGTTCGTAAGCTGTTCGTCCTCGACCTTGCCCTTGATGATCTTGCGGATCATCTGCTCTATAGATGTGCGGCTGTTGTCGGGCAGGCTGCGTACAGCCGCCTCGACCGAATCCGCAAGCAACACTATCGCCGATTCGCGCGTACGCGGCTTCGCGCCCGGATAGCGGTAGTGTTTTAAATTCACAGGCTTGCCGTTTGCTTCTTGAAGCGCTTTATTATAGAAAAACATTACTGGCGTCGTACCATGGTGTTCGTAGATTATCTGTTGAATTGCCGAGGGCAGCTTGTACTTTTGCGCGTACGCAACGCCGTCGCGCACATGCGAAAGGATCACGGACGCGCTGGCTTCCGCGGACATCGTATCGTGCGGATTCTCGCCCTTTATGTTTTCCATGAACATCTGCGGGCGGCGGAGCTTGCCCAGGTCGTGGTAATAGCCCCCTACCCGCGCCAAAATCCCGTTTGCCCCGATGGCGTCCGCGCCGGCCTCGGCGATAGCGGCGACCATCATAGCATGGTGGTACGTACCTGGCGCTTCGGTCATCAGGCGCTTGAGCGCGGGATGATTCGCGTTGGAAAGCTCCATCAGGCGCGAATCAGTCGTAATATCGAACAGCGTTTCCCATAGAGGCAGCGTGCCGATACAGAAAACGGCGGAAATCGTATACGACCCCAGCACAAACAGCGCGTTTATAAGCGATACGCCGATCTCCGCGCCTGTCATCATGGACATCGATAGCATAAGCAAAGCCGCCGTCACGCCGCCCAATACGCCCGAAAGTATTAAGGTTGCGCGGCGCTGGGCGCGGCGCTGTAAATAGATGCCGACCGTGCCGCCCGCAAGCGTCGTCGCCAATACCTCGAAGGCGAACGGGCTAAAAAGCTCCTGCCCGCCGCACATAAGCGCGTAGACAAACGCGAACGCGATATTCGCCGCCACGGCGACGTGCTTGGATACCAACAGTGAAATCAGCATCACGCCAATAAACGTCAGGTTCAGGCGATCATCGATCTGGTTTGAGACTAGGGTAAGCGCAAGCGTCGCGAGCATAAGCAGCCATAGCAAAAATGGCCGTTCGAGAACTTCGTTGCGGTTCATGAAAATATACGCGCCGAAAAGCGCCGTAAGAACCAAGAGCGTAATACCCACTCCGAAATAGAGGGCTATATCCTGTTCGGCGGGGCGTACCGCGCCAAAAGCTTGCAGCATAGCAAGCTGCGCCGGGGTTACGGCTTCGCCGTTGCGTACGATCGCATCGCCCCTTTTGTAAACGACCGGCTCGACATTTTCAGAGGCTTGCTGCTGGCGTCTCTTCGTCGCCTCCTCGTCCTTTACGAGCGTCGGCGCGACGTAGCGGTTTACAGCCTTCGCAGCGATACGCTTTAAGTCCTCCGACATATCCATCGCGTCGACTTCCTGTAAAATCGACGTCTGGGCCCTTTCGACGCCGGCTTCATCCAAGCCGCCCCTAAGCGCCATCTTGATTTTAACGAGTACAACCTCGGACAGATAGCGCATCTCTTCGTTGTTTGCAAGCAGGATATTCATGACCTCGACATCGGCAAACTCCATAGGCAGGAAGCTCTTCAGATAGGTAAAATCCGCGTCGGCTAGAATCGCGCGCCAATCGCTCGCGTCGAGCGTTCCCGGCTGGGCAGCGCTCGCCCCCTGTTGCTGCTGCTGGATTCTGATCCTGCCCGCTTCGCCGCGCACGACGCTGAGCGCTTCGAAGTACGCTTCCGCCGTATTTTCGCCCTCCTGAACGAGCCGCGCGTCCAGCTCCATTACGGGCGCTACGGCGCTCTCGGCGCTTAGCTCGCGCTCCTGGGTTGTTATTTCGTCGATAATTTCGCGCGGCGACGTTATAGTCTGAGTTGCAATCGCCCCGACGGCCAAATCGTAGCGCTTCGGGATTACGACCGAGGCGACGGCGAAATACGCAGCAACGAGGAATAACGCCAATAATCCTACGGCAAAGAGCCGCGTGGCGTTTTTTTGTAATCTCCTGCGGAACCTTGGCGCTTCCGATCTGGGCTGTTGTTCAGGATCGCCCGTGGTAAGCTCGTCCCTCAACGGCGGTTACCTTCCTTTGCAGCTTGTTGGCCTTAGCGCGCTCATACGCGGCGATAATCTTTTGTACCATGTCGTGCCGAACGACGTCCTTTTGCGTAAGCGAGACGATCTCGACGCCTTCCACGCCCTTTAGGATCGATAGCGCGTGTATCATGCCGCTCGTCTTTTCTTTCGGCAAGTCTATTTGGGTTATATCCCCCGTCACGACCATTTTGGAGCCCTCTCCAAGGCGCGTCAGGAACATCTTCATCTGCTCTATGGTGCAGTTTTGGGCCTCGTCGAGTATGATAAACGCCTCGGGCAGCGTACGCCCGCGCATATACGCCAGCGGCGCTACTTCTATAGCGCCCTTTTCCGACATCGCGCGATAGTTGTCCGCGCCTAGAAAGTCGAACAAGGCGTCGTAGAGCGGACGTAGATACGGGTCAACCTTGTTTTGCAGGTCTCCCGGCAAAAAGCCGAGCTTTTCGCCCGCTTCGACGGCGGGGCGCGTTAATATGATCCGGTTTACTTCTTTGTGCTTGTACGCCAGCGTCGCAAGCGCCACGGCGAGGTACGTCTTGCCGGTGCCGGCCGGGCCGGAACAGAGCACTACGGTATTTTTGCGGATCGCCTGGACGTATTTCTTTTGGCCAAGCGTCTTGCATTTGATTTGGCGGCCCTTATGCGTAAACGCCACGACGTCGGAGGAAAGCTCGTCGAGCATCGTCTCGTTGCCGTCGTTTGCTAGGCCTATAGTATAGCGGATGCGCGCCCGATCGAGCGTTTCACCCTTTCGCAGCATGCCTAAAAGCTTTTCTATAACGCGCGAAGCGAGGTCGACCTCTTTTTCGGTTCCCTCGATGCTAATTGATGTATCCTTTGTATGGATACGCGCGCCTGTTTCCAATTCGAGCAAAAGCACGTTTTCATCGAACGCGCCGAACAGGCGCACGAGCTCGTCCATGCTGTCCACGTGTAATTGCGCCGCGATCTTGATCTCCTCGTTCTCCAAATAACGCCTCCGCCATGTTTATGTCTGCCATCTGTAGGGACGCCATATATGGCGTCCGTGACCCTTAATCACGTCTTAATCTGTCACGGACACGATATATCGTGTCCCTACAGGTTTATCGCTGGCGATTGATAATCGCCCCTACAACGTATTGCCCCAAACACGCGTTTAATTGTTGTCACAGGCGAACGCAGTTCGCCCCTACACGTTATGCGTTTTACGGCACCGTCCAAATATCCTCGGCATACGGGTCTAACTGCATCGCTTCCTGAGCCCCGTGCTCCCTGACAACGCCTATGGGCTCCTGCGCCTCCGCGAATACTTCGCACAGGAGCGCGCCTTCCTGTTCGGTATATTTTGTCGTCACGCCCAGTATCGTCGAGCCGGGCCCGACGCGCTCATAGAGCTTCGCGAGCGCCATTTCGCGCGCCGCTTCCATCATGTGTTCCTTCGGCAACGGCTCCTGAGCGTCTTTTAGCTCGTACTGCTTTTCGCGGATATAGCGTACCGGCAGAAACAGCGCTCCCAGCGGTTTGTTTATAATCGGCTCCGTTTCGAATTCTTCGTAGCCATTATCGCTGCCCGTCTGAACTTCCCAGCCGGCAATGGAAATGCGCGTAACTACGCGCTCCTTTCCCGTGCGCTTTGGAACGACGCGGTACGCCCCTATGCGAGCCGAGCCTTCGTACCATACGCGCCCGAGAACCTCGCCGCGCGCGCGTACCTGCCTCGCTCCCGCCCATTCGTGCTCAATCGTACCCGAAATCAAAACGTCGCCTTGCCGTACGGCGCTGTCTTTAGTAACGCGCGCTACGCCTTCCAGGACGGTAATCTCGCCCACCACGCCGTCCTTAATGGCGACGATATCCGCCGGCCCTTCTTCGAGCAGACGAGGTTCTTTCGCGCTCTCCACGACTTCGATAATAAGCCGCGCGCCCTCCAATTTCGCGCCCGCCCAGGCGATACGCTCGTCCGCCGCGTTCGCCGCCGAGGCGATCGCCAACATATCCAAGTCTCTCCGCAAAACGAAGCGCCTGGCTCCGCTAAAATAGACCGCGTGCAGCACCACCGACTCCGGCACGCGCTCGTTGCCCACGACGCGAACCTCCCAAACGAACATGGCCGCCGTGATAAGCGCTGCCGAAAACAGCACAGAGCCGAAAACGAGCGCTTTCCGAAAGCGCAAAAACGAAAGCCGAAACGGAGCGCCATGCTTCGTTTCGATATGGATCCTAGTGTTTTTCAATCCCCGAAGGCACGCCCTAAGCTTATGAAACCCCGCCCTGGAAACGCAGGCCGACATCTTTATGTAGGATAAACGCCTCACGTTCCATAGCTTAACGTTTCCCTCGGCGGCTAAATTCAGGAATTTTTCGAGGGACAGCCCTTCGACACTGATCATAACATATCCAGAAAAATAATTCCACAGCCACGCGAACATTTTGCCTCTCCATTCAGGCTGTAGGGACACGATAAATCGTGTCCGCGACCCTAAGATCAGCCTTTCCTTTATCACGGACGCCATGCACGGCGTCCCTACAGATATTCAACGCAATCGATTCCGCCGTGTATAACAATGCGTTCCGCGCCTACATGCTTGAGCTCGAGTTCATCCCCCGTTACTCTTACGACCCCGGCGCTCGTTTGAAAGCGAATGCATTTCTTCGTACATTCGATAATGCCCTGGTGGTTTTCGACGAACATATCCTCCCGTCCGGCCAAGCTGATGCGCGGCAAGCCCATCAAAAGGTCCGGCGGCAGATCGAACATATCCGTAACCGCCCTCAAAAGAGCTTTTGTGTCCCTTTTTCGCATACTGCCTCCAGGAGAACGGGTCGATAGCTCTCCAAGTAAACATATGCGCCTGCACGAACGATATGATTAGCTGTAAGCTATTATATTATAATTATTCTAATATCGGCGTATTTATAAATATTTGTTATGTTCATATGTTTATGTTATAATAATATTATACGAAAATCGATCGGCATCCCTTTCTATGTTCGTTCGCGTTTTGATTTTCACGACGCTGCTTGAGGGGGTTATTCGTTTTAGTAGGTCATTCATTATTAGGAGGAAGTCATTTATGTCCGATAACGGCGCGGTATTGGCGGAAGAACGTCAAAATCGCAGCGAAGCGATGCTCAACGCGCTTAACGATGTGCTCGATATATTCTCTTTTTATAACCACGCCAATGGAGCGGTCGAAGATATCCTTTCCGATTCCATAAGGCCCGTAGCCGATGTTGCCGCGATCGATCAACTAAGCGTATTCCGCGTATTCGAAAGCGATACCGAACGCCTCGTCGCCCCTGTTTACCGCTGGACAAAAACGTCCGGCACAGCGTCCGTCGGCGGGAGGATATATAGCTCCTCGAATAATCCCGTTATCGAGCAGTGGCTATCAACGCTATTAGCCGACGAACACGCCGTGCGCACGTCCGGCGAGCTGGCGAAAATAGACGCCGGCTTTTCCTCTCTGTATGGCTTCAAGTCCAAAATCTCCATTCCTATTTTCTCAAGAGGCAAGCTTTGGGGCGCGGTCAGTTTCGACGACACAGTCAGCGAGCGCCGCTTTGACGGCGAAACGGTCAAGTTTTTACGCTCGGCAGCGCGCCTGTTCTCACAGCTGCTTATCCGCGTGGAGGCGGCAAGGGAGGCGGAGGAAGCCTTCGCCGTATACAAGCGCGACTCTGAGAGACAGTCCTCAATCCTCAAAACGCTGCTGGACGGCCTTGACGCCATCATTTTGGCGACAGTTCCGGAAACGGGCGAAATCCTCTATATCAACGACCAATGCAAGGCGTTCTTCAACGTCGGAGAAGACGCCGTCGGGCAAATCTGCTACGAATATATACACGGTCGAACCGACCGTTGCGTAGATTGTCCATATATCCAGCTTTCAAAGAATCCCGGCGCTGTCATTTCTTCCGTGGCGTATTATCCCGAAAACGATATTTCGCACCGTTTGACAACGATGCTGCTCGACTGGCCCGGCGGGCAAAAGGCCCAGATCGACTTCGGCATAGACATTTCCGAAAGCGTACGCCAAAAGAATACACTCGAAAAAATGCTGGACGCGCTTGACACCCTCGTCTACGTAACGGATCTTCAAACCGACGAGATTCTATACGTCAACGAAAAAATGAAGGCCGCTTTTCACGTGTTTAACAACATCAAGGGCGACGAATGCTGGCAGCATATGCAAGCCGGGCAAACAGGCCGGTGCGACTTTTGCCGGAAACCCTGGCTGCTTGAAAATCCAAGCAAGTCCGCCGTCTGGGAAGACGTCAATCCTGTCTCGGAAAGTATACTGCTCCATATAGACCGCATCATAGACTGGCCAGGCGACCGCAAGGTTCATATGCAGCAGAGCATCGACATAACGGAAACAAAAAAGGCGCAGGAGGCAATCGAACAGCGCGGAAGAATGCTGGACGCGCTAAACAGCGCGGCAATCGCGCTAATCATGCGAAGGGGCGAAGCGCTGGAGGACATCGTAACCCAAGGCGTAAGTATTATAGCCGCGGCCATGGGCGTCGACCGTATATCCATATCCCGCAATACGGAAAAACCCGACGGCCTATACGCGACGCAAGTCTACCGCTGGTCCGAGGAAAAGGGCGCTTCCCTCGTCGCTTTGCCGGAGCTCCACGACAATCCGTACGCCAGGCAGATTCCGCGTTGGCAAGAAATTCTCTCCAGAGGCGAATGCATAAACGGTCCGCTTAGTCTCATGCCGGAATACGACGAGCTGGAGCATTTCGGCTGCGCGACGGTATTGGCCGTACCCGTTTTTAGCGAAGGCCGTTTTTGGGGATTTGCCCTCTATGAAGACCGCCGGAATGAGCGGACATTTACCGACGACGAAATCGAAATACTGCGCAGCGCGAGCCTTATGCTGGTAAACGTCTTCATACGCGACGAAGAAGCGGCCATAATACGCCAGGCGGGCGAATACGCTAAGTTAATGCTCGACGCGACGCCGCTTGGCTGTACGCTTTGGAAGCAAGGCTACCAAATTGCCGACTGCAACGACGCGCTGGTGACGCTTTTCGACCTTAGCGGCAAAGACGAATGGTCGGATAAGTTCTTCGACTGTATGCCCAAATTCCAGCCCAACGGCAAGCCGTCAAGGGAGTTGGCCTACGAGGTGCTCGATAGGGCGTACAGCGAAGGCTCCTGCGTGGTCGAGTTTATGCATCAGACGCTCGACGGCACGCCGATACCCGCGGAGGTTACGCTTGTTCGGGTTCAATACGGGAACGGGTTCGTCGTGGCTGCGTATATTCGCGATCTGCGCGAGCAAAAGCGTATGCTCGGCGAGATCGAAAAACGAAGCCGGCTGCTTAGGGCGGAAAACGTTCTGTCCGCAATCCTGCTCCAAACGGATCCCGAACGGTTTGAAAGCGACCTTATCCGCTCGATGGGGCTGCTGGCCGACGCAGCGAAAACCGACCGCGTGTACGTATGGGAAAACCGCGTGCGCGACGGGCAATTATACAGCGCTCAAATCTACGAATGGTCCGAGGGGGCCGAGCCGCAGCATGAAATGTTGTCTGCGGAGCAGCCCTTCCGCGAGATCGTACCCGGCTGGGAAAAGCTCTTGCGCGGGAAGTGCGTAAACGGCCTCGTGCGCGATATGGACGAAACTCATCGAAGCTTTCTTTCGCAACAGGATATACTCTCCATACTTCTGGTTCCAATCTTTTTAAAGAACCGGCTTTGGGGATTCATCGGGTTTGACGACTGCCACAAAGAGCGCGTATTTACGGCAAATGAAGAGATGATCCTGCGTTCGGCCAGCAATCTGATTGCGAACGCCTTAGTTCGCAACGACGAGGCGGCCGCCATACGCCAAGCCAACGAATATATTAAGCTAATGCTCGACTCTTCGCCGCTGGGCTGCGTGATGTGGGGATCGGACGGCAAGGCGATCGATTGCAATATGGCGTTTGTCAAAATGTTCGGATACGAAAGCTCCAGCCAGGTTATCGAGCACATATTCGACTGTTCAGCCGAATATCAGCCCGACGGCCGCTCAAGAGAAGAAAAAGCGACCGAACTTCTGCAAAAAACCGCCGCAGAAGGTAGCTGCGTAACGGAGTGGATGCACCAAATGCGAGACGGTACACCCATGCCGGCGGAGGCGACGTTCGTTAGAATCAACACGCGAGATGATTACGTCGTCGTAACGTATTCGCGCGATCTGCGCGAATACAAGCGCATGATGGGCGAAATCGACCGGCATACAAGGCTTCTCTACGCCGTAAACCGCATGTCCACGATCTTGCTTCAATCGGAACCCGGTTCGTTTGATCCCGACCTTAGAAGCGCTATGGGCGTACTGGCCGAGGCCGTCGGAGCGGATCGCGTCTACGTTTGGAAAAACCAAACGGACGAAAGCCCAACGTTTGGCTCACAGATTTACGGATGGTCAAAGGCGGGCGAGCCCATGCGGCGCGAAAAACTTGTCTTTCCGGCCACCCTCGACTACCATTTTTCACATTTTCCCAAGATGTTTACAAATAATATATGCATAAACTGCATTGTAAGCGAGATGTCCGAGTACGTTCAGACATTTCTTAAGTCGCAGGACGTATTATCGCTGCTTTGGGTACCAATTTTCTTCAAAGGCGAACCGTGGGGATTTATCGGCTTTGACGACTGCCACAGCGAACGCCTCTTCTCGATAGAAGAGGAAAGCATCCTTCGCTCCGCGTCAGAATTGATCGCCGACGTCCTGTTCCGAAACGAAATGGAGGAAAACCTGCGCGCATCCGCCGAACAGCTACAAATCGCTCTGACGGCGGCGCAGAGCGCCAACCGCGCGAAGAGCGAGTTTCTCTCCCGTATGAGTCACGAGATGCGCACGCCCATGAACGCCATAGTCGGCATGACCGCTATCGCGCAAGGAACGAACGACGCCGAGAAAAAAGACGCCTGCCTCGATAAAATCAACGGGGCGTCCAAACATTTGCTCGGCGTTATCAACGACGTGCTCGACATGTCTAAGATCGAAGCCAATAAGTTCGAGCTTTCGCCGCAGCCCTTCAATTTTGAACGAATGCTGATCAACATAACGGACGTCGTCAATTTCCGCCTGGAAGAAAAGAAGCTGCGATTCCACGTTACCATAGACAAAGAAATCCCGCCAGGCATGGTCGGGGACGAACTAAGGCTTACGCAAATCATCACGAACCTGCTTTCCAATGCGATCAAGTTCACGCCGGAAAGCGGTAAAATCACGCTGAACGCCAAATGCCTCGATCATGACGCATCCTCGTACAATATCTTGGTCGAAATTATCGATACGGGTATTGGCATCTCCAACGAACAGCAAGGGCGTCTGTTTGCCGCGTTCGAGCAGGCCGACGGCGGAACGGCGCGCAAATATGGAGGAACCGGGCTGGGGCTGGCTATCTCAAAGCATCTCGTAGAGCTGATGGACGGCCGGTTGTGGGTCGAATCCGAACTCGACCGCGGCTCAAAGTTCGCCTTTACCGTTAAGCTTCAAAAAAGCGATGAGCAAATCATCTTGCCGCATATCGACAGGGATAGCGTCGAAGTTTTAGTGGTAGACGATGCGCCGGAAATCCTTGAATACTTTGCCGACGTTATGAGCCGGTTCGGATTTCGCTGCAGCGCGGCGGAATCGGGAGCTAAAGCGCTTGAAATGATCCATAAAAAAGAAGGCGGCAAGTACAATATCTTCTTTATCGACTGGATTATGCCGGAAATGGACGGCATTGAGCTGACTCGTAAGATAAAATCCATAACGCGCGACAATTCCATCGTCATCATGATATCCGGGGCGGAATGGAGCCGCATCGCTGAAGAAGGCAAAAAGGCGGGCGTCGACCGGTTTATCTCCAAGCCTCTTTTCCCGAGTACGCTGGTGCGCATAATCGAAGACTGCATCAAGGGAGAAGAAGCCGTATCCGAAGCGGCCGAGCCCGGCTCACCCGACAACTTCAGCGGCCGTCGTATTCTCGTAGCCGAGGATGTGGATATCAATCGCGAAATTATCGCCGCGGTTCTTGAACATACGGGCGTAGCGATCGAATATGCCGCAAACGGGCTCGAAGCCGTACAAAAGTTTGAATCCGCCCCGGAGCAATGCAGCCTGATCCTGATGGACGTACAAATGCCGGAGATGGACGGCTACGACGCTACGCGCAAAATCCGGGCTTTGTCCTGTCCAAAGGCGCGTACCGTGCCGATCATTGCAATGACGGCGAATGTTTTCAGGGAAGACGTCGAAGCATGCCTCTCCGCCGGCATGGACGACCATATCGGCAAGCCTATCGATGTAAATTATCTTCTGGAAAAGATACGTCAATATATGTAATAGTTATATTGTTATATTTATCATGCATTGTATCAAAACATATGCATATGTATCCGTTTTGTAAAACGCCTTGACTTAAAAGTTGAGGCGTGTTATATATCAAAAAGTAAAGTGACAAGCGATAAGTGACAATATCATTGTCGGAAACGACACACAAAACGGCTCGCCCGAAGGCCTTGAAAGGCTATAATAACGCTTTAAAGGTGCGATGTCAGGTTTGTGCATAGCAAAGACAGCGGTGGATTGACAGCAGGCAACAGACAACGGAACTTGGACAACGGAGCGTAACAGCGGAGCTAGGACATTTAGGCGTGACAGCGTAGCCAGGACATCAAAGAGCGACAACGGAGCGGAGACAACAGAGCGAAAACAACAGAACCGAGACAACAGGATTCGGAAACGGCGATTGATAAAAATTTGAACTTTTGCTATGCACAAAACGGACGTTCGTCTTCGAGCGAGCCGTTTTGTGTTTTCGCCGCATATTGCGCCCGCCAAACTACTGCCAAAATTCTATTGCGTTTTGTATCGCGTAAAACACGTTTGGCTCTTGGCCGTTCCAAAGCATCAACCAATGTTCTTTCGCGAGCGGCAATATTGAGAAGCAAATTCCTGTAACAAGGCCGAAGCATATGAATATGCGTAAATATTTTCTTCGCTTTGCGCTTGAAATTTCGTACAAAAATAGCGCTGCCGCTAAAGCGGGTAAAAATAGCAAATACGTAAAATCCGCAAAATATCGGTGGCTGATTCCCGCGACCTGCGCATCGAGAACGCCAGTGAAGAACGCCAGAAATAAGCAAATCGCTGAAAACGCGAACAAGCTTCTCTGTTTTAGCTGTTTCCGGTACTTAAATATCAATAAGCCGCACAGGAGGAATATATAGTTGAACGCTCCTCCGTACGTCAATTCAGCGACGGTTCTAATCATAAATCCTGTATAGTTGGACGTCGCATGGAAGTACGGAAATTGGAGAGTTAAATTCGCCGGCTGAAAAAAGAACTTCCAAATGGCATGCGGAATCCGCGCAGCGACGAACCCCCTTTTTGTCATATCGTTTACCGTCAAATTATAAGTGGCGCCGAAATCAAAAACCGATTCGAAACGGATATAATTATAATACATAAGCAATATGGCAATGACAATGAACGGGAAACAAAACGAGGCGACCGCCGGCATTCTCTCGCGCCACGCGCCCTTTCGCTTCTCGTTCGGAATCAATGCCGGCCATAAAAGCGGAACGGCCAATACGGCGGCTAATGTAAACTGCGGCCTACATCCCGCCGTCAGCGCGACGCACAGCGAACCAAGGCAAAGTTTCAGGGTCTGGCGCGCGCCATATCCGGCGCTAATCCAAAAATATAATCCGAGCGTAATGAATGCCAATCCGGACGAAATTGCCGCCTCATAAATAGACGGCTTTGACATTAGAATTAATACGCCTGATATCATTATAAAGCTCAATGTAAGAATTAGATAGAGGAAATAGGGCGTGGACGAATACCATCTTTTGACGATCGCACCCACAAGCAAAAAAGCGCTTACTATGAATAATAGACAGAACCGTAAAACTATTGTGTCATTGCTAATGTCTTCGCCCGATATCAATTTATGTGGTATATTGAGCAATATTGCGGGAACTACCCCAAAATACGTATAGTACTTCCCGTTATAATACGCCGTATCCCACCTGTACGTAAACTCCTCGTCATCTAGTAGCGCTCTGCGGTATTCGGTGTCATAGGGATTGTCCATACCCGCCAATTCTTGCGACGGCTCGCCGTCGAGATAAGCATGGCCATCCAGCAACGCATCGGCTAACAGGTTATATTGATTCGTTGGTCCGTGATTGTAAAACCAAAAAGTGTTGGCCCGAACTGTTAGAACGCACATAACCATTATTACCGCGGCAAGGGCAGCGGTAATAATTCTTTGACGAGGGCTTTTTGAGTCATAGGCATATTTATTGAAGCGCTCCGAACCGCTAGCCGCGAAAAGAAATAGTACCGCGTATGTGATCAAACAACGAATAGGAACGAAAAAGAATGGTCTCCGGGGATTTAGCGTAATCGCCTTAAGAAGAAGGTTCTCTCCCTCATCTTCGTTTAGCTGGATTTTTACGCTATTGGAAGTGCCGAAGGTATAAATATTGAGGTACTTGCTTTTTTCGCTTGCGCGGTTTACGCTCCTATCAGGAGGCAGTATATAGTAAAGCTTGTTGGCCTCGTCTGTAACTAAAACGGAAACGCTTACAATTTGACGTCCATCGTTTGTCCATTGCGAGAGATTATCGTCGTTGGTGTTTTCAATATCCACGTATATTGAATTGATTTTCGCGTTAATCTCGGTAAATTCTATCGTCTTTTCACCATCTGCCAGTATATCAATTGTACCGTCGGCGTTATGCCGAAGCCCGTCGCCGTAGACGGCGCTTTGATTTGTCAGCTCTATTGGATTTGACGCAAGCGTGGTGAAATATCTGAAATTGAAAAGGAATATTTCCAAGAATGCCGTTATTGCCAACAAAGCAAACAGAAAAAAGACAGGCGTCCTTAGCTTAAGCTCCAGCTTTGCCAAATGTTTTTGCGTGCGTTTCTTCACTAATTTTCTCCTAAAATTTCTCTGCGTGCGCGTCAATACCCGTCGGATGTCATTTTCGCACACTGAGAAGATACTCTCCTCTCAATGTGCGATTTCTATAGAATTCAATATATAAGCGTCATCCTACGCCGCCGCGCTCTTTTTCACACGCAGCTTCTGCATGACTATGACAAACGCGAGCACGGCGACGCCTATGATATCCGAATATAGCTCCGGAATAATCATGCCCAGGCCGCCCGCGATCAGCAGCGTGCGCTCGTACCATGTACACTTATCCTGCACGAAACCCGCTAGCCCGCCCGAGAGCGAGTACATGCCCAAAAGCGCCGTCAGCAGGCTTTGTATAACGACGAGCGGGCTGGTGTCGATCATGAGCATAGCGGGGTTAAGCACGAAGATATACGGCACGATGAACGCGCCTATAGCGATGCGCGAAGCCGTTACCCCCGTCTTGAACGGCTCGCCCTTTGCGATGGCCGAACCGGCCATCGCCGCGAGAGCAACGGGCGGCGTTATGTCCGCTATAATGCCGAAGTAGAATACGAACAGGTGCGAGCCCATGATAAGAGCCTGTGTCGCCTCGGTTAGGCCATTGAATTCCATTAGCAGCATGATGAGCGCGGGCGCGCATATGGTGGACGTTATTAAATAGTTGGCCGTCGTCGGAACGCCCATGCCGAGTATGAGCGACGCGAGCATCGTGAAGAACAGCAGCAGATACAGATTGCCTCCGGCGAGGTTTTCAAGCCCGGTTGCAAACTTCAGGCCCAAACCCGTTAACGTTACGACGCCGACGATCATACCCGCCATGCCGCAAGCGATTGCGACGGCCAAAACGCCGCGCGAGCCGTTGCGCAGCGCGTCCAGTATCTCCTTGGGATGGAAGCCGAGCTTGCGGCGGACGGCGCAGATTATCAGCCATACGCCTATCGCGATAAGCGCGTATTGCGTAAAGTGCAGCGATATGAACAGCTCTTTGCATATGACCATGATGCCTACGGGTATCAGCGCCCACCATTGGATGCTGTATACCATCAGCGACGAGAGAATCGCGCCCAGCGCGGCGTATGCGGGCGTTGAAAGCGCCGTGAGCATGTAGATCATGAACGCCAGCGGAACTAATAGGTGTCCGCGCTCGCGCATCAGCGGCCCGACCTTTTGAATGTCGGCCTCTTTCATGCCCTTTAGGCCCAGCTTGCGCGCCTCGTGATGGACGCTAATCAAGATGCCCGTAAAATAAAGGACGGCGGGAATGATGGCGGAGATGATGATTCTTGAGTATGGAAAGCCTGTGCTTTCGGCCATAAGGAA
>DBDD01000258.1 GCA_002293365.1 Christensenella sp. UBA941
CTTCGTAGGCATGGGCGGCGGCAGCGCGGGCGGGACGCTCGAATACACGGACGATGAGCTAAGCTCGTATCCGGCGATCTTCGAGAACGCCAGCGGCTCGGTTTCTAGCGCGGATCAGCGAAAAGTAATCGAAGCGCTGAAAAACCTGTCTACGGGGACGGACTTGGAAAAATATTTCGACGTTGACGCGATTTTGCGCTATTTCGCCGCGCATACGGTCGTCGTGAACCTCGATAGCTACTATTCCAGCATGGCGCAGAACTACTTTTTATACGAGCGCGACGGCCAGGTTTCGATTCTGCCGTGGGACTATCATCTCTCCTACGGCGGCTTTCAGGCGGGCTCGGCGGAGGATGTCGTGAACTTTCCGATCGATACGCCGGTTTCCGGCGTGACTATGGAATCGAGGCCGCTTATCAACATGCTGCTGTCCAACGAAGAGTATTTGGCGAAATATCACGGGTATTTGCAAGAAATAGTGGACGGGTATTTCAACAGCGGCTTGTTTGAACAGACGGCGCGAAATCTGCAAGCGAGAATAGCCGAATACGTACAGAACGATCCCTCGGCGTTCTATTCGCAAGACGAGTTTAACGCAGGCGTGGATGCGCTGATTTCTCTTAACCTGCTCCGCGCCGATAGCATAGAAGGCCAGCTCGGCGGTACGATACCGTCTACAAAGGACGGTCAACAGGCGGCGGCTTCCGGTCTCGCCGAAGACTCAGTGCTTATCGACTCCTCCGGGCTCGATATGTCCGACCTGGGTTCAAATAACATGGGAAGAAATGATCGCGGGCTTGGGCGTTGAAAGCAGGATTTTGAGTCGCGGGCAGGCATAGAAATCCGCCCCTACAAAACAACCGGGAATGCAAATGGGCGCAGCCCATTTGCATTCCCGAAATAAATAACACATCGCGTCCGGCTATGCCGGACGCGATGTACAAGAACAAATAAGAAATATTATGCCCCGACAGACGGAGCCTGAGTTTTTGAGGCCTTTTTCGCTAAACGCTTTTCTTCGAGCCTGGTGACGATGATGGCGCAGGCGGCGTCGCCGGTGACGTTGATGCAGGTACGGCCCATATCGAAGATACGGTCTACGCCGGCGACCAGCGCGATACCTTCAACAGGCAGCCCTACACTTTGTAAAACCATCGCGAGCATGATCATACCCGCTCCGGGAACGCCGGCCGTTCCGATGGAGGCGAGGGTGGCGGTCAAAACGATCATCAGCATCTGCGGGAATGTCAGGCTGATGCCAAAGCAGGACGCGATGAAGACGGAGCAGAGGCCCTGGTAGATCGCCGTGCCGTCCATGTTAATCGTCGCGCCCAATGGCAGGACGAAGCTGGCGATGTCCTTGCGCGCTCCTGTTTTTTCAGCGCACTCCAGGGTAAGCGGGAGCGTACCGGCGGATGAGGCGCTGGAAAATGCCATCATCATAGCCGGAAGAACGCCCTTGAAGAATTTGATAGGGCTCATGCCGCCCATCAGCTTAACTGTGGACGAGTACACGATTGCGGCGTGCAGGACATAGCAGATATAAGCCGCGAGCAGCACCAGCGCGAGCGAGCCCAGAATCGTCGGCCCGTTGGCGGCCACGACGGGCACGATAAGGAAGAATACGCCGAAGGGGGACAGCTTGATGATGATGCCCATGACCTTCATGAAGACTTCATTCAGGCTTTCCACGACGTTGGAGGCAAGTTGGCCTTTCTCTCCGGCCAACACGATGCCGATGCCGACGAACAGCGCGATTACGATGATCTGGAGCATATTCGCGGCAGTAAGCGGCGCGATTATGTTGGATGGGAAGATGTCGATTATAACCTGTAGGGCGTTGGGCGCGGCCGCCGCTTCATATTCCAGCCCGCTTACGGATAGTACGGGAAAGATGCCTTTGAAAACCGAGGCGGCGACGAGGCCGATAACCACGGCAACGGCGGTAGTACACAGATAATACACGATGGTTTTCCAGCCGATTGAGCCGACCATGCGGATATCCTTCATAGAGATAATACCGGTCATGATGGAAAATAATACAATTGGTACGACGATCAGCTTAAGAAGATTTAAGAACAGTGTGCCGAAGGGCCTTATGTAGTTGTCGGCAAATTCGACATTGCCCATCAACAAAAGTCCTACGACGATTCCCGCGGCAAGTCCGATGAAAATCCATGTCGCGAGAGACAGCTTTTTTGTGTTAGCCATTAGTTCTTCCCCTCCTGTTTTTTTATTAGCCATGTATGGCTATTTATATTATACGATCCAATACCGGGACTTATCAACGGAAATAAATGAATAATAATGTATTGAATACTAGTGATTAATTTCGGAACTAAATGTGAGAACGCAGTGGCGAATGCGTTATTGCGCTGTTTCGTACTATGTATAAATGTAAACATTTTTTCATGAAATGTCAATACCTTCGAGCTCGGAAATTGGAGCGGCGTATCAAGGATATAAAACGCTGTAGGGGCGAACACAGTTCGCCCCTACAGGAATTCTTATTTTACAACGCCCTTCTTGATTAGCACATTCGCGTATATCGCGGCCTCGCCTGTTTGTACGACGCAATAGGCCTTCTTGGCNNCTTGGCTTGCTCGTAGTATTCAAAGCGTTCGTAAAAGCCAATCTTGGATTCGCTTTCGCCGTGCTTGGCGAGAATGGCTTTATAGTCTTCCCAAATCGGGATAACCAAGCCCTTGTCGGACTCGGCGACATCCATGAGCATGACAGGCGTTTCGACGTAGGCGTCGAGNNCGAGCAGCGCGGGAACGCCGTGGCCGTCGGCGCGAATGAATTTAGCGCCGTTGGCCTTCGCGATACTCGCGCCGGGGAAATTACCGTCGCCCAACACGAGCGTATCGCCGTGCCCCATCTCGGACAGTACCGCTAGCAGCTCCGGTGAAATGATGGGGGGGATGTTTTTCAGCATAAAAAACCTCCAATTAAAGATTTTTTTATATATCAATAGGCGCGCGCAGCGCGCCTATTGATATAT
>DBDD01000229.1 GCA_002293365.1 Christensenella sp. UBA941
GTGTTTTATATCGGCGTCGTTATGTACGGCGGCGAACAGGCCATAGGAAGGCACCCGCCCATCCTTACGCCCGGCGAGTTTCTAGGCGGCTCATTAGGAGGAAAGCATCTATTGCACTCCCATATTAGGGAGCATATGGGGATTATGTAATAATTATATTTCAATTTGCGCCAGTAGGATAGGGAAATCCCCTATCTTACTGGCGCTTTTTCCAATTTCCAACCAGCAGCACTATACAGATATTTTGTTTTACGCTTCAATAAGTATGCTACCTCTATAAAAATTTATAAAATCATGGTAGAAATCGGAAAGGAATTAGAATGAGAGAGGAAATCATATTTAGGAATCCGGGGGAGTTGCTTGTTCATCCATTGAACGCATTTTACTTTGATCCGCTTAAAGAAGACGAGCGCTTGAAGTTGAAGCAGAGCATCATCGAAGACGGCGTTTTAGAAGCAGCGCTTGTGACACAGGACGATATTATCGTCAGCGGTTCAAACCGCAGGAACATCTGCCTTGAAATAGGCATTATGATACCGACGCGCAAGAAGATTTATGAGGGCGATAACAGAGAGGATACTGTTTTGAAGCATCTTATACTTTCAAATGTTCTGAAGCGTGGCGGGAATGACTTGGGTGATAGCCCCATCAAACAAATGCGGCGGCTTATGACGCTGGAGAAGGTATTCGGAATTATGCCGCGCGGCGGCGATAGGCGTAGCGAGCGATATCAGGCCGATGGTCTGTCCGAGGAGGATAATTATACGATTGACGATGAAGAAGATATAGCTTCCGATCAAGCAGAATCCCCATCAAAAGAGACGACGGAAGAATATGGGGGCGAAATTAAAGAAAAATTTCGGATCAAACTCCCTAGTAGGGAGTTTGATTATGTAGAAGATATGGAGCCAAATTATGTTAGCGAACTTGAGCAAGAGATAAACTCGGCATATACGGCTGAGTCGATAAGGGCAACTTTGGCAGAGCTTGGTTTTGAATCAATAGATGATAATGATATTGATCAAGCAATATCGGGGCAGACAGCTTTGAAGCGACTTATGAATATAAGCAATTCTGCTTATCATCGGCTGAAACGTATTGCGCAACTGGACCCTGAGATGCAAGAAAAGGTCGATAACGGATTACTTTCCGTTTACGCCGCCAATTTCTTTCTGAAACTGCCGCCGGAAGTCAGGCAGGAAATGCACACTCTATTTGCCGCTAATGAGGCATGGACAATCTGCCGGATTCGCGAAAATGCCGAAGCTATCGCGAAGGAGAAGGATGAAGAAAAGCGCAGGCTGGAGATTGCGTTTGACGCGGAACGCCAGCAAAGCGCCGCTAGGCTGGAAAAAGCAGTCCAAACGGCACATGAGATGGAGGAATCAAAATTGCGTCAGAAACGGGATGCCGATGATTGGCGCGGCCAAGTTAAAGGGTTAGAGCGCCAGCTTGAACAAGAAAAAGCCGATAAATCCAGAGTTGCCAGAGAATTTGCGGAGCATCGCGATAAGTCGAACCGAACGGTTAGCGCCGCGCTAAAAATGTCTGATCAAAACAGCGCCTACTCAGCCATGCTTGAGGAAGAGCTTGAAGCCTTGAGGCGCGCGCCGGCCACAAACCTCGCTATGCACGGCGGCGAATTGTTTGAACACAATGACGTTACGGCGATGGACTACAAACTCCAGATGCTCTTGACGCATGTTGTTAATCATAAGTGCGTTGCGCCGAATGTTCCACGTGAGCATCTCTGCAGCCTGCACAAGACAGTTACCGCATCGGTCGAGAAGCTTACGAGCCTCATAAAGCATATAGAACACGTAGCGGCCAGAATATAAAATATGGTGCGGATAGCACCCCTTGTTAATTAGTGGCAATTTGCTATACTTGTTCCAGGCGAGGCTCCTGGGGGACCTTTCCCCAGGAGCTTTTCCGTATCGTATAGAAAGGAGGATCGCGTTTAACTCCAATCTTAAATAAGGCTTAATACTTTAATCTTTGCTTAACACTGAAATAAGGCACAACTGAATATTGGGACGTATTGTGTCCGCGCTTATGCGCGCCCACGGTAAGTAACGTACTTTCACCAGCATTTCGTATGCCGTTATTCGCTATGCCGGTAGAACCTGAACCTTGACAATAGGACGGCCAATATAAGGATTATTACCCCTATTTATTTTGAAAGACCGGGGAACAATCCGCTTTAAGCAGCAGCTAGAGAAAAGCCCCGCGAACGGGGCCGCCATCACTGCCCGGACGCCTCTATAAAGGCTTCTTTGGGCGTGTTCTGGATGATTTTATACGCTAAATCAACGGAACAATTCATTTTATCTAGCTGCGAAAGCAGATAAATAATGGATTCGGGAGTTCTTTTGTGCTTTACAAGCGAGGACATCAAATAAAATAATTGGTCGATTGTGAATTTTGTTAGCGCAAGCTGAGAGAATAGTTCGCGAAGCGTTTTTAGGTCGATCTGTTTATCGTCGATGTACTCAGCGATAGCATTTATTTCTTTCTGTCTCCCTTTCCGCTGACACTTTAGCTTTTGTTTCGCAAGATCGGCAAGCTTGGAGTCGTGCCGTTGAATGACGAGATCCTTTTTTGCTTTAATTTCTGCGATTTGCTGATCGATGAGCGCGATTTGTTCCTGCTGAGTTTTTCGTACACCTCTTGGCATGATGAAAGCTCCTCCTTGGTATTTTGGCTAAGTATAAGTTTACTTTCCCAATCTGCCAAGGGGTGGGTCTATTAGTCATGCGAAGAATCCAATCGGAGANNACAATGGCAATCATTTTTCAAGACGCGAAGCGGGAGAAAATTTATACGAAGGTTCTTCTCGCTGGTCCCAGCGGAAGCGGCAAAACTTATACCGCGCTGCGGTTGGCTTCCGGGTTGGCTGAGAAATACGGCAATGAGTTCGTCGCTATGGATAGCGAAGCTGGCCGTATGCTCTACTACGCAAACGAGTTCAGATTCAAGTATGTACCTATCGAAGCCCCGTTCTCGCCTGAAAAGTACATCGAAATCATACAGGCGGTACAGGACGCCGGATTCAAGGTGCTTATCATAGACTCCATCAGCCACGAATGGGATTACTGTCTTGATATACACGGCAAGATGCCCGGCAATTCCTATACGAATTGGGGCAGGGTTACGCCGCGGCACGACGCGCTTATGGAAAC
>DBDD01000217.1:0-1305 GCA_002293365.1 Christensenella sp. UBA941
ACCCGGAGGCGACGCCTCGCGCGCCCGCCTGTGGGCTTAGTAAGTCGGCAGTTTCAGAAAACCCCCTTGACTTCCCAAACCCACCGAGCGATAGATACCCTACGCCGATTTACTTCTGCTCGGCGCTAATAAACATCTGGGAGGGCAATATGATGACAAATAACGAACTGGTACGCCTGTGGGAGAACGACGAAAAGCGCAGGGCGTTTCTGGCAAACTACAAAGAGTGGGGCGTGTGGCTGAACATTACGGAGCTTGGCTTGGTCTATTACAAATATGATCTCCCGAAAGGCCACCGTATCCTCGCTATGGAGTATCAGCGCAAAGACCCATATGCGCCGGGGAGCGACGCTCCGCGTCAGACCGTCATAAATTATTTCCTATGGGAAAACGGCGACCGCTTCGATCCGACAGCCGCCGCGGAAACCTACATCGCCGACTGGCTAATGCACCTCAAGTGGGAGCTAAAACGAGAACTGCAGACCATACCAGAAGCATAATTCCCATAATACTTGGTATTACCGAACCCCTGTCGAAGATCGGCGGGGGGCGCGTGTTCGTCGGCGGGTTTGTCGGTGTTGGCATAAAAAGCACGAAAGCTATATATCGCTGTCATTGCTTATGATATACTGTAGAATAGTGTGAAATATGGGGGAATTGTATGCGGATGCCGGAAATGCTCGACAACGTGAGCAAGACCGTTAAAGACGATTTGGCTAATTCAATAAGCAAAGGGGACAAGCTGTCTATCGCTGCGGCTTGCTTCTCTATATACGCCTACCAAGTCCTCAAAAAGCAGCTCGATGGAATAGCGGAGCTGCGCTTTATATTTACATCCCCGGCATTTTTACAAGAAAAGGCTCCCAAACAAAAGCGGGAGTTCTACATACCGCGCCTCGACCGTGAACGCTCGCTGTACGGTACGGAGTTCGAGGTCAAGCTCCGCAACGAGCTGACTCAAAAAGCCATAGCCCGCGAATGTGTCGAGTGGATACGGAAAAAGGTACAGTTCCGCTCCAATGCCACCGGCGGCGTTATAAGCGGCTTTATGAATATAGACGGCAGCGATCCAGCTACCTATACGCCCCTGCACGGCTTCACAACTTCGGATATTGGCTGTGAGCGCGGTAATAATATCGTCAACCCCGTCAATAAAATGTTTGCGCCGGTATCGGACGAATACGTCCGTATATTCGACCAGATATGGAACGATAAAAATCTGATGCAGGACGTGACCGAGCAGGTCATAGAGGGCATTACCGCCGCGTATAACGAAAACTCGCCGGAGTTTATGTATTTCGTAGC
>DBDD01000217.1:1317-9049 GCA_002293365.1 Christensenella sp. UBA941
CCGAACGAGGCCACCGGCTTCAAAGAGACGAAAATATGGAACAAGCTGTATGACTTCCAAAGGGACGCGACGCTTGCGATCATAAACAAACTGGAAAAGTTCAACGGCTGTATACTCGCTGATAGCGTGGGGCTCGGTAAAACCTTCACGGCATTATCGGTAATAAAATATTACGAGCTGCGCAACCGCATGGTGATGGTGCTATGCCCGAAAAAGCTGGGCGACAATTGGCACACCTTTAAAGAGAACTATCTCAATAATCCCATAGCCGCCGACCGCTTGCGCTACGATGTACTCTACCATACCGATCTGTCGCGGGATCACGGTCTGTCGGGGAGCATTGACCTCGCGAAGCTGAACTGGGCGAATTACGATTTGATCGTCATAGACGAGAGCCACAACTTCCGTAACGGCGGCGATTTTTCCGGCAGAGCGGACGATAAGCGGGAGAATCGCTATCTTCGTCTGCTCAATAATGTTATCCGCGAAGGCGTAAAGACGAAGGTTCTCATGCTGTCGGCAACGCCGGTAAACAACGGCTTTTCCGACCTGCGTCACCAGCTTGAGCTTGCCTACGAGGGGAACCCCGCGTACATTAACGCCAAGCTCGACACGCAGAAGCCGATAGACCAGATATTCCGTAACGCCCAGACCGCCTTCAACCGCTGGAGCAAGCTCGACCCCGAAGAGAGAACGACAGAGAACCTTTTGCGTTCGCTGGACTTTGACTTCTTCACAGTGCTGGACAGCGTGACTATCGCGCGCTCCCGCAAGCATATTGAGAAATACTACGACACCGCCGAGATCGGCAAATTCCCGGAGCGGCTGAAGCCCAAGACGCTGCGCCCTAAGATGACCGACATCGAATCGGCGATAGACTACGACGATATTTACGGTCAGCTGATGAAGCTGAACCTTTCTATCTATATTCCGACTGATTTTCTGCTGGAGAGCCGCAGGGCGAAGTACATTGACCCCGGCAAGAACATCGACCGCGCGGGGCGTGAAATCGGCATACGGCGCTTGATGTGCATCAATCTCCTCAAGCGCCTCGAAAGCTCGGTGCATTCCTTCCGCATTACCATCGACCGCGTGAGGGCTTTGATAGACGGCACGATTGGCGACATCGACGCTTACGCGCACGGTACACAGCGCCTTATAAGCGTGCGGGAGTTTTCCGAGGACGATTTTGACGGCGACGACCGCAATACCGATTATTTTGAAAGCGCGGGCAGGAAGCTGGACATCGACCTCGCCGATATGGACTATATCTCATGGCGCGCGAAGCTCGTCGAGGATTCCGATATACTGGAGCTGCTCTCAATAATGATCGAGGACATTACGCCCGACCACGACACCAAGCTGCAAACGCTTATAGGGCTAATCGGCGAGAAGGTGCAAGCGCCGTTCAACGCCGGGAACAAAAAGGTGCTGATATTCTCGGCGTTCTCGGATACGGCGGATTATTTATATAAGGAGATAGCGCCGCTGGTAAAAGCGCGGTTTGGCATAGACAGCGCCATGATAACCGGCACGACCGACGGAAGGACAACCATAAAGCTCAAGCGCACGGATATGAACACGATCCTGACCCTGTTTTCGCCGCGCTCGAAGGACAAGGCGCTGCTGATGCCGGATAATACCGACGAAATCGACATCCTGATCGCGACGGACTGCATATCCGAGGGGCAAAACCTACAGGACTGCGACTACTGCGTCAACTACGATATACATTGGAATCCCGTGCGGATTATTCAGCGGTTCGGGCGTATAGACCGTATCGGGAGCCACAACGATAAGATACGGCTGGTGAACTTCTGGCCCAATATAGACCTCGATAAGTACCTTGAGCTGAAAGGCCGCGTCGAAACCCGCATGAAGGCTTCCGTTATGACCTCCACCGGCGANNGATAACCCCATCGACCCGGAGGAGCAGGGCGACCTCGAATACCGCAAGGCACAGCTTGAGCGGCTGCAAAACGAGGTAGTGGATATAGAGGATATGCAATCCGGCGTTTCTATTATGGATTTGGGGCTTAATGAGTTCCGGCTCGATCTTTTGGAATACGTCAAGCACCACGGCGAGCTGGACAGCACACCGTTTGGGTTGCATGCGGTAGTAAACAGCCGCGACGACCTGCCGCCCGGTACGATATTTATACTGAAAAATCGCAATGCCAATATAAACGCGAACAATCAGAACCTGCTGCATCCGTTTTATATGGTTTATGTCAGCGATGACGGCGACGAGCCTGTGGTGCAGATCGACCACCTACAGCCCAAGAAGCTGCTCGACTCGCTCCGGCGGCTGTGCCGTGGGCAGGAGCAGCCGCTGGATGAGCTGTGTCGGAGGTTTAACGCCGAGACGAAGGACGGCAAGAATATGAAGCGCTATTCCGACCTGCTCCGCTTTGCCGTTAAGTCTATTGTGGATTTGAACGAGGACGACGCTATCGACAGCTTTCTATCCGGCAAGCAGATATCCCTTGCCGCGAACACGATAGACGGGCTGGACGATTTTGAGCTTGTCTGTTTTGTAACTGTGAGGTGAGGCGCGGATATGCTGGGATTGCCAAAATCGACGGAGATAAGCAAGGCGCTGCCAAAGAAGGCGATATACGACCGCTTCAAGCCGCCGCCCGCCGAGCGAAAGCTGTTTGATGAGCAGATAAACCGCCTGTCCATCGTCGCGGAGATTTCGCCGCAGACCGTGGCGCTGAAGGCGAGCGCGGACGTTGCGGCTGTGTATGTCGTGTTGGTGGTATTAAAGACCGCCGAGTGCGACAAGAAGAATATCGCCCTGCTATCAAAGCTGATTGACCAGCGGATGCTGTTCGTATTACAATCGGGAAACGCCGCGCGGCTCGCCGTGTACCGTGCTGATAAGGTGCTAATTTCCGAAAGCAAGCCCCTAGCCGACTGGAGGCTGAACCTCAGCGGGCTTAACCTCGAAGCGGTGTGGGAGAACGCTATCGCCCAGATCGGCGGCATCGACATTGCCGGTGGCAAAGACCTCGACGCGGCTATCGCCGAGAACGACTGGCGGGAGAAGCTGCGAAAGCAGATAGTGGCGCTTGAGAAGAAGGCTATGGCAGAGCGTCAGCCACGGAGGAAGTGGGAGCTGGTGGAGGAGATTAAGAGAATTCGGAATTTGGAATTCGGAATTCGGAATCGAGAAGATCATGAATGAGAATGCTGTGATGAGCAAAAGCAAAGCGTTTGCTCTTAGAATAATCAAGCTCTATCAGTATCTGTGCGAAAGCAAAAAGGAATTTGTTCTTTCAAAGCAGATTTTACGCTCTGGGACAAGTATCGGCGCAAATACTAGGGAGTCAAGACGGGGGCAAAGCAAGCCGGATTTTTATTCCAAGCTGAACATTGCGCTAAAGGAAGCGGATGAAACCGCCTATTGGCTGGAATTGTTGGTGGAAAGCGGATATATTGAACAAAACCTGTTTGAAAGCTTATTCGCCGATTGTGATGAAATCATCAGATTGCTTGTGTCCATAACAAAGCGACAAAGAGAGGAAAACAATCGTGGAAAATAACTCCGAATTCCGAATTCCGAATTCAAAATTGGCTATGCGCACCCCGTCCTTAGCGGACGAAAACTTCGCCGCCCTCGCCAAGCTATTCCCGAACGCTGTAACCGAGACAATCGTGGGTTACGAGCCTGTTCTGGACGCGCAAGGCAATCCAGTAAAAGACCATGACGGCGTTCCCAAAGAGCGCCCCATTATTGAGCGCGCAATTGACGCTGATGTTCTGGCGCAGGAAATTAACACCCACGTCGTTAAAGGCCGCGAGGAGCGCTACCAATTCACATGGCCGGACAAGCGCAAGAGCATCTTGCTCGCCAACGCGCCGATTGCCGCCGCCCTGCGCCCCTGCCGGGAGGAGAGCGTGGATTTCGATACGACCGAGAACCTCTATATTGAGGGCGATAATCTCGACGTTTTGAAGCTGCTGCGGGAAACTTATCTAAACAGGGTGAAGATGATTTATATCGACCCGCCGTATAATACGGGTCACGATTTTGTATATGAAGATGATTTCGCGGAAGACGCGGGCGACTTCCTCCGCCGCGACGGCCAGTATGATGAACAAGGTAATCGTCTTACGCCAAACCTCGATAGCAATGGTCGGTTTCATACGGACTGGCTGAATATGATTTATCCACGGTTGCGTGTTTCGAAGGACTTGCTTGCCAGCGATGGCGTAATCTTCATTTCTATCGATGAGAATGAGGTGCACAATCTGAGAAAAATATGCGATGAAGTATTCGGAGCCAGTTGTTTTGTATGTGAGGCTGTGTGGCGTCACTCGGATAACAGCAATAATGATGCAAAGCAGTTTAGTTCGGATCACAACACTACTTTGGTATATTCAAAACAACCTCTTTGGCATCCCCAAAAAGTTCAGGATCAATCGAAGCGCACACACTTCAAAAATCCAGATAATGACCCGCGCGGCGCTTGGTTTGACGGTAATCCGCTGAACTCGCCAAATTATCGTGAAAACTTAATATACGACCTTGTTTCTCCAAACGGGAACGTCATCAAACCGCCCAAAAACGGGTGGCGCTGGTCGAAAGAAACTATGCAGGCAAAAATAGCAAGCGGGGAAATTCGTTTTACGCCCGATGAAACGAACATTCGCAGACGAACATATTTAAGTGATATGGGCGGACTTCCTCCTTCGGATTTATGGATTGATTTAGAAAAGACAGGGCATACTCGACAAGCGAAATACGAACTAATGAATTTAATGGATGGCGATTATTTCAATACAC
This sequence comes from Christensenella sp. UBA941, assembly GCA_002293365.1. Taxonomy (GTDB): domain Bacteria; phylum Bacillota; class Clostridia; order Christensenellales; family UBA941; genus UBA941. The sequence goes on from DBDD01000217.1 coordinate 6,110, forward strand.
CAAAGCCCGTGAAACTGATTTTATACATTCTGTCGCTCATGAATTGTGCAAACGGCGACATCATCCTCGACTTCTTCTCCGGCTCCGCCACCACCGCCCACGCCGTCATGCAGCTAAACGCCGAGGACGGCGGCAAGCGTAAGTTTATCATGGTACAGCTCCCGGAAGTGACGGACGAAAAGAGCGAGGCGGCGAAGGCGGGCTACAAGAACATCTGCGAAATCGGCAAGGAGCGCATCCGCCGCGCCGGGGCGAAGATCAAGGCCGACAGTCCTCTGACCACCGGCGACCTCGACGTTGGCTTCCGCGTCCTGAAAATCGACAGCAGCAATATGAAGGACGTTTACTACACGCCCGACGAATATACAATGGTAGGCTTCGACTTGGAAGGCTTGGCGGACAACATCAAGCCAGACCGCACGCCGGAAGACCTGCTTTTTCAAGTCATGCTCGACCTCGGCATCCCGCTTTCGGCGAAAATCCGGCGGGAGGGCGACGTTTTCTATGTAAACGACAATTACCTCGTCGCCTGTTTCGCGCGGGTGGATACCGACATGATAACGGAGATCGCCAAGCTGGAGCCGAAGCCGTACTACGCCGTATTCCGCGACAGCAGCTTTGCCTCCGACTCCGCGATGGTCAACTTCGATCAGATATTTAACACTTACAGCCCGAATACGATACGGAGGGTACTGTAGATGGATATGATTAGCGAAGCTGAAGTAAAGGTGTATGAAGTCATACGTACCGCCCTTGCGGACGCGCGGACAAAGGTAGCCGTCGCCGTCAACTCGGCGATGGTTGGCGTATATTGGGAAATAGGGCGGCAAATCAACGAAGCCGTGGGCGAACGCGCCGAATATGGCCGCAGTCTGCTTACGTTTCTTTCAGAGCGGCTGACAGAGGAGTTCGGCAAGGGCTATACCATCGCAAATTTGCGCAATATGCGCCAGTTTTATCAGACGTTTCAAAATCGCTACGCACTGCGTAGCGAATTAACGTGGACGCATTATCGGCTGCTCATGCGTGTTGAAGAGCCGAATCGCCGTGAGTTTTATCTGAACGAATCCATCCGCGCGGGTTGGACGGCGCGGCAATTGGAACGTCAAATCCACACATTCTTTTACGAGCGATTGCTTGCCACGCAACAAGAACATCGCGCGGAAATTGAGGGTGAGGTGTTCTTAACCGTCCCCGAAACGGAATCGAGCCACATTTTGAAAGACCCGTATATTCTTGAATTTCTTGACTTGCAAGAAAGCAAAAAATATTCCGAAAGCGAAATAGAACAGGCGATCATTGATAAATTGCAGGAGTTTTTGCTCGAATTAGGGCGGGGATTTTCATTTGTCGCAAGGCAAAAGAGAATTACCACCGAAGCGGGGCAGCATTACTATATCGACTTGGTTTTTTACAACTATATCCTCAAATGCTTTGTTGTTTTCGATCTCAAAGCAGGCGAGATGACGTATCAGGATATCGGCCAGATTGATTTCTATGTCCGGCTATTTGACGATACCGTTAAGCAATCGGACGATAACCCGACCATAGGCGTTCTGCTTGTGACAGATAAGGATGAAACACTGGTAAAATACTCTCCGCTTTCCGAAAACTCGAACCTTTTTGCGTCCAAGTACAGGCTATACCTGCCCTCTGAAGAGGAACTGCGCGCCGAACTGCAAAGGGAGCGAGAACTCATCGAGCGGCAGCTGGAAGATCAACACGGAGGCGGTGTCGAATGAAGTTCCAATTCAAAATACAGCCATTCCAAACGGAGGCTGCAGATAGCATCGTGCGCGTATTTGCTGGTCAGCCGAATACCGGCATGTCGAAATACCGCCGCGACATCGGCAGCGAAAAGCGGCTCACGGAGGACGAGCGCCTTGCGCGCCGGGGCTTCATGGCGATTGAATACTCCGCTTTGACCGATGAGGAAAAGGGCGCTGTAGAGGAAGAATACGAAACGGCCTACCTCAATGAAAACGTACAGCTTTCAAAAGCGGAGCTGTTGAAGAATATCAGGGCGGTGCAGACGGATAACAACATCATGCACTCCACCGACCTCGCCTCCGGGCTGGGCGCGGTGTCGCTGGACGTTGAAATGGAAACCGGCACGGGCAAGACCTACGTTTATATCAAGACCATGTTCGAGCTGCACAAAACCTACGGTTGGAGCAAGTTTATCGTGGTCGTGCCGAGCATCGCCATCCGCGAGGGCGTAAAGAAGTCCTTTGAAATGCTGGAAGACCACTTCATGCAGATATACGGGCTGAAGGCGCGGTATTTTGTCTACAACTCCTCGAATCTGCACCAGCTTGACGAGTTTTCACAAAACAGCGGCATAAACGTGATGATTATCAACACGCAAGCGTTCAACACTACGCTGAACGAGGACAAGAACGTCGAAGGCAGGAGCGGCAACGAGGCCGCGCGCATTATCTACACCAAGCGCGACGAATTCGGCAGCCGCCGCCCGATAGACGTTATCAAGGCGAACCGCCCGATCATCATCCTAGACGAGCCGCAGAAAATGGGCGGCACGGGGACGCAGAACGCGCTCAAAAAGAACTTCAACCCGCTGTTCTCGCTGAACTATTCGGCTACGCATAAAACGAGCCACAACCTCGTCTATGTGCTGGACGCGCTAGATGCCTTCAAAAAGAAGCTGGTAAAGAAGATCGAGGTCAAGGGCTTTGAGCTGAAACACCTTGGCGGTACAAACCGCTATCTGTATCTCGCCGAAATCGTCATAGGCGGGAGCAAGCCGCCGCGCGCGCGGCTGGAATACGAGGTCGCCCGCGCCGGAGGTTCGCCGAAGCGGGAAACCCATCTGCTAGGCGTGACCGACAGCCTATACGAAGCGTCAAAGGGCTTGGAGGAGTACAAAGGCATCTCTATCGCCGACATCGACCCGATCCGGGCGACCGTGACGTTCAGCAA